>JAOUBX010000018.1 GCA_029860075.1 Deltaproteobacteria bacterium
ATCTTAAGTTTGTTATAATTGTATAGCATAAAAAAACATTGATTGCAACATGTCTCACGAAAATAGGGTGGAATGTGGAATGATTTAATTGTGTTTTTCCATGTAATTTATTGAATCATTTTTTTTCATGACACATCTAAATCCGGAGAATTTGCCGGGACAACTAATTAAAGATTTTTTTAAAAGGAGGGAATAATGAAAAAAGCTTTTGTTTTTACATTGTTTTTATTTTTTACTGCTCCGGGTGCATGGGCGGAGGATCTGAGGAAACTGGCCCTCCATGAGGGACTTCAACCCATACCTGCTAATGTATCGGAGCTAAACAAGGTCATCGGCAGCCCTGATGAAAAGCTTGTCGAACTGGGGAAAAAACTTTTTTTCGATCCCAGGCTCTCAAAAAGCGGACTTATAAGCTGTAATACCTGCCATAATCTCGCTACCGGTGGTACTGATGGCGTTTCTGCCGCAATCGGCCATAAATGGGTGGCAAATCCTCACCACCTAAACTCTCCTACCGTTTACAATTCCGTCTTTAATTCAAGCCAGATGTGGGATGGCCGATTCGCAGACCTGGAGGAGCAGGCCAAGGGTCCCATCCAGGCGCCACCGGAAATGGCCGCCGCCCCCGAGTTGGTCGTGAGCAGGTTAAAATCGATCCCTGCCTATGCAGGGGAGTTTAAAAGTGCCTTTGCCGGAGAGAAAGCGCCTCTTACCTTTGACAATGTTGCAAAAGCCATTGCCGCCTTTGAAAGGACGCTTATCACTCCATCGAGGTTTGATGCTTTTTTAAACGGCAAGGGTAAGGCTCTTTCAGAAGGCGAGAAAAAGGGACTCAAGCTTTTTATTGATAAGGGTTGCGTTGCCTGTCACGGCGGCATTGGTGTCGGTGGTGGAAGCCTTCAGCCTTTCCCCGTTGCAGGCAAATATAAATATGATAATCTCGGTGATTTTAAGGGAAACAAGAATGGCTTTGTTAAGGTGCCTACCCTCAGAAATATTACAAACACAGCGCCATATTACCATAACGGGGCTGTATGGACACTGGAAGAAGCTGTGACTTTGATGGGTGAGCTTCAATTGGGAATGAGACTATCCAGGGATGAGGTGAATAATATTGTGGCCTTCCTGAAGGCGCTTGAAGGCGTTAAACCGAAAATAACCTATCCTGTTCTTCCCTCGTCAACAGCTGATACACCAAAGCCGGATGCCATGTAATCTTTCCTGCCCTGCCTTTAAATCCCGGACTGAACAGTCCGGGATTTTTTTTGATTAAAACCGATATTTAGTCCTATGACCGGAAAATAACGAATTTATCTGCTAAAATAAAAGTCATGCAAATAAATAGTGAGGAGGAGTGAAATGGAGGAACAAAGGCAGTCGGAAAAAGAAAAAAAAGAGGTCGGTTTATATGAAAAACTTGCAAGCAGGTCAAAGGAACTTATCGGCGAGGCAAAAGAAAAAACATCGGGAACGATAGATAAGGCCATTGAAAAAGCGAAGGAAGAGATGGTTGTAGCCGGTGATTTTAGTCACGAGCAGGGAGAGAAGCTTAAGGCTTTCCTTAAACGTGATCTGGAAGTGGCACGAAAGGGTATCAATAAAGCAGGACATGCTGCAAAAGAAGCCCTTGAGCCGCACAGGCTTGCAGCAGGGTTCCAGGGAATACTGGCTACTATCCTGGAGGTTGTCGGAGAAGTGTTTGAAGAGTGGGGCGCAAAACTGGAAGCAAATCTCGATTACAAGACAGGTGAACTCTCTACGCCGGGATCGCTTACCTGCAAAAAGTGCGGTAACATAATCAAAATCCATGATACGGGCCATATCCCTCCCTGCCCAAAGTGTCGTGGCGTTGAGTTTCATAAATCTTATTAAGCTGGCTCATTTTTACCATTTTATGAAGGAGAAAAATTCGCTGTTTTTCTCCTTTTTTTCTGAGTGTTTTTTAGCAATAGACAGATCCTTGGTTCTCCCGGCAGTCTAAAAGCAGGAAAGTGAATTTAAACTTTAATATTTGGGAGGAAATAGATAGTGGATTATTTACCTTAAAATTAATCAGCACAAATTTCCAGGTAGACAACAGGGAGTATAAATAAACGTTTTAAATAAAAAAAGGAATGCCCATGAATAGCGACAAAGGTTTTGAACATAAGGGAATAATGGAGTGGAATGTCAGCTCCGGTGAAATAGTGTGGTCTGATGAAGCATATAAAATACTGGGTATTGTCCCCGGTGGCGCCCCCTTTTCCCTTGATGATTTTTTTAATCATGTCCATGATGATGATCGTGAAATTACAAAGCGGGCCATTATTATTGCCCTTGAGAACAAGATCTCAAATATTTTCAATTTCAGATTTATCCGCCCTGACAGGGGATCTGAACTTTTCATTCATTCCACCTGGCATGTTGAAGGTGACGGCAGCGGGGAAGCAGTCAAAATCACCGGGATTTTACAGGATGTTACCAAAAGAGGGATTACGGCCTGAGTGGTTTTACAGGTTCAGGCTTTTTCAAAAATAAGCAGGTACTGTTTGTCCAGGATGGAAGGCGAACTTTTAAGCAAGAAGGCCTGCCTCATCCATTTCAGTAATGACCTGACTGGCGGGATCATGGAGTAGACGGCGGCATTTTTACAGGACAGGTTCATGTCAATGGCCCGCCCCTAAGTTTTCTCTCCACTCTTCTTCCTTAAACCCCACAAGTCCGAAAAGTTCACTTATCATAAATGGTCTCTTGACAAGCTTGCCCCTGGAAGAAAGGAGATGGATAGCCTCATTTGTATCCATTGACTTGATTTTTTTGCCAAGGCCCATTTCACGGTAAACGACACCGGAAGTATTAAAGAGTTTAGTAATATCCCCTCCGTAAAAGGTTAGCATTTTATGCAGTTCTTTTTTTGTCGGCGCCTGCTCAACAATGGGGAGGGTTTCATAAGGGATATTATGAGCGTCAAGAAATTTAATGGCTTTCCTGCATGTGCTGCATTTGTTGTATTCATAAACTTTGATTTTGTTCATCAGCTGTTCTCCCATAAAATAAATCAATCATTTAATCAATCTTTGAAATCGCCCTTCTCTGGGCAGGATTAGAGTTAAAAGGCCCTGCCATAAGAATTCTTACTTTTCTTCGACAGGCACAGCTTTTTTTCTGGCGACAGGCAACTCATCCTTGCATTTATAACAGAACTTCATTCCTTCAAAATTGGAACTGCCGCACTCCCCGCACTTAATAAAGACAGCCTCTTCATGGGGACGGCCTGTCTTCACGTCAAAGAAAATCACGTCTTCATGGCATTTGGGGCATTTGTAGTTCCTCATTCTTTTCAGTAAGAGGTCGGTCCGGCACTTTGGACAGGTGACAACAACATTCTTTGTTTTTATACCGCAGCCTGCCTTTCTCCCGATCATGATTAAAACAGGGGGGGCCAGAAGGCCAAGTGCGATGGCGGCAATGATTTGAGTACTCGTCATTTTACTTATCAAACCTCGGATGAATTTTTTTACTTTTCGGAATTTTACAGGACTTTGGCTCCATGGGGAAGGGGAAAATTATCACTTTAGCTGTTGGCGGCAAAAATTGACTTATGCCTTAAGCAACACCTTTAGCGTCCCTTTTTGCGCGGCATAGTCAAAAGCCTCAAGGCCATTTTCCAGTGTAAAGACCTTGCTCATGAGCGGTTTGACATCTGCACTCTTGTTTTCAAGCGCTTTTATGGCAGGTTCGAAGGGGCCGCAGCGGGAACCGATGAGAGTAATTTCATCTATAACCAGCTGATTAAAATCGAAAGTTCTTTCCCCGGCAAGGGTTGATTTGAGAACTATCGTTCCTTCGGGCCTGACCAGCTTCATGGCTCGCTCCATGCCTGATGACGATCCGGTGCAATCGATGACTATGTCAAAATCTCCTCTCTTTTCGGGATGAAGGTTAGCTATGGTTCTTGTTGTTATCCCTCTTTCCTGTAAAATTGCCAGTTTTTCTTCATATTTGCCCTCGACAAAGAGTTTACAACCGGTCATTGCCACTACCTGTGCCGCAAGGTTGCCCAGTCTTCCATCACCTATAACACATACCTTGTCAACATGAGAGATATTTATCTGCTCAAGGATTTCAAAGGCAGCTGCAAGCGGTTCAATGAAAACAGCTTCCTCGTCGGAGACAGAATCGGGAATGAGATGAAGGTTTTTAACGGGAAGGGTAAGATATTGGGCAAAAGCGCCGTTTTTATCCAGTATGCCCAGAACGGATCTTTCAGGGCAGTGTTTCTCCCTGTTTTTTTGACAGCAGGGGCACTTTCCACAGGCAATGTTAATCTCACCGGTCACCCTTTTGGCGACCAGGTTTTTTTTAGAACATTCCTCAACGATGCCGACGAACTCATGTCCCAAAATTCCTTCAAAGCCCATGTAGCCTTTTATAATTTCCAGGTCGGTTGCACAAATTCCGGCACAGGTGACGCGAATCAAAGCTTCATCTGCTGCCGGCAGGGGAGGAGGGACGTTCTCAGAGAGAGTCAGCTTGTTCTCTGTGAAAAGGAGCGCTTTCATTCTTTGAACCTCAAATTTAAAATAACAACGTAGAGAGTAATACCATGACAAGCTTGATTAGGCAATGTAAAAGACTTATGCTATTTTTGTTTCGGAGGGCCTTCCCCTGTTCCAGGTGAGGGGGGCTGGGGCTTTTACATCGTTTGATACATGCTGTTTTATGCTATAATGACTTGTTTTTTATATGTCATTCTTTTGTGATTTCAGCTTAATCCGTATTAATTTATTATAAAGCAGAAACCCCCTTTGTCACATGATGTGATAAAAATATCTCAACTGGAGATTGAGAATATAATTCCATGTATCATACCTTTCTTGAAATATTTATAGTCATTCTTCTTGTGGCGCTATTCTATTGTTTGTGGAAACTGGGAAAGAATCGCTCTCTACGTTTTTTTCCTCATTCAAAGTTTGGAAGAACAAAGGAGGGGGAGGAAGACGGCTGGAAATTACTGCACGTTATCGAACAGTATCCTGTATCCGTCGTTATTGCCGATAGCGAGGGAATCGTTGAGTATGTTAATCCCCGCTTTTCCGAAATGACGGGTTATAGATCGCATGAAATGCCGGGAAAGCATCTTGAGTTTTTGGCAAGGGGTTGTGGCGATGAAACGCTTTTTGATGAAATGTGGACAACCGTTAGGTCGGGAGAGAGCTGGAAGGGAGAATTTTGTAAAGAGGAGAAGGGAAAAAAATGCTGGGCCTTCATGTCCATTGCGCCTGTCAGAAGTATTGATGGCCCGGTCAGTAACTATATTGCCATTATGGAAGATATTACGGCCGGAAAGGAGATGGCCCTGGAGATTGATCGTAATCGCAAAATCCAGGTCATTCTCAATAAAATCCTCAATATTTCTCTTGAAGATCTCCCTTTGAATGAACAGCTCAGGCGATCGCTGGAGGTTATTATGGAAGGTCCCTTTGACGGCCTTGGTAAATCAGCCGCTATCATGCTTGCTGATAATGAAAACTCTGAATTAAGGTTGGCGGCCCATGTAGAACTGTCTGAAAATATAATTGAAAAATGTGGGACTGTTCCTTTTGGCAGCTGTATTTGTGGTAAAGTTGCAGAGAGTGAAGAGCTTGTGCCATTTGATTGTGCGGTCAATATGGAGATAATGCGCGCGCCCGATTACCTGCCCGAGGGGGGGTATGGTATTCCTGTCCGCTCGGTAAGGGGACTCCTTGCCGTTATGTCGGTTCACGTTGGCAAAGGGGCTGAAAGTGATGAAAAAGAGATAACTTTTCTCCGGCTCGCGGCAACGACACTTGCCGCTGTGATTGAAAAGAAGCGCGGCGAAGAGGCCTTGCAGGCAGCCAGGGTGGAGGCTGTTTCTGCCAATCTGGCAAAATCTGATTTTCTCGCCAATATGTCACATGAATTCAGGACCCCCCTTAATGCAGTTATCGGTTTTTCTGAAATGCTGATTCTTGGTGTGGGTGGAGACTTAAATGAAAAGCAGATCGAATTTGTTAAGGACATTTACGAAGGTGGTGAACATCTTCTTTCGCTTATTAATGATATTCTCGATTTAAATAAGGTAGAGTCAGGAAAGCTTGACCTCGACTATTCCTCCGTGAACATGCAGGACCTGATAAAGAAGAGCTTTCTCTTTATCAGGCAGTGCTCTGAAAACAAGGGGCTCACCCTTTCCTGCCAGGTTGGAGAGGGTGTTGGCCCTGTTTATTGTGATGAGAGGCGGATTAAACAGGTCCTTCTTAATCTTTTGACCAATGCCGTCAAATTTACTGAAAAGGGGAAGATTGTTGTTTGCGCGTCTCTTAAAGAGAAGGGCGCCGTTATGCAGGTATCTGTAGAAGATACGGGGATCGGCATCAAAGCGGAAGATTTACTGATGCTCTTTCAGCCTTTCAGTCAGGTTGAAGGGGGATATGCAAGAAAAAATGAAGGGTCAGGCCTTGGGCTTGCCCTTTGCAAAAATATTATCAATAGCCATGGAGGAGAGATCCGGGCTGAAAGTACTTTCGGCAAGGGAAGCCGCTTTATTTTCACTCTTCCCGTAAAGCATGAGGGCCTCCATGAAGATAAATGCATTTCTCTTGCAGGAGAATAACCGTCGTCGTGCGCCTGACAGCTAACCAATTCCTGACGTGCTGAATCCTGATTTATCACTTTAAATGCGTACTCCTATGATGACAATTTATTGCCATCCTGCCGGAAGACAATTATAATTGACTCATGGGATTATTTTCCAATAACAGGGTTTCCGGTACTGTAAGTCTTATAAAATTCATCTGGAACCTGCCACAATTTATAAAGCTTTACTGGCGGCTTTTTTGTGACGGGCGAGTGCCTTTCTATTTAAAAATTCTCCTCGTTGCAGCCCTTATTTACTTTCTTTCTCCCATTGATCTTATTCCCGAACTGTTTAATCCTCTTTTAGGTTTGTCAGACGATGTGGCCGTTCTTTTGCTGGTCTTTAAGTATTTCATACATAAATCGCCGCAGGATGTCGTGGCGGAACATGTACGAAGAATAGAGACGGAATAATGATAGAAACTTACGGGTTGACAAAGCGCTACGGCAGTTATGAGGCCCTTACCGGCCTTGATCTCAAGGTAAAGGATGGTGAGTTTTACGGTTTCCTGGGACCCAATGGTGCCGGGAAAACGACTACTGTCAAGATAATGGCGGGGCTTTTAAAGCCGACTTCCGGGAGAGCAATTCTGGGTGGCCATGATATTATGAGGGAGCCCCTCAAGGCAAAGCATCTCATCGGTTTTATCCCTGACAGGCCTTATATTTATGAAAAATTGACGGCCCGGGAATTTCTGCTTTTTAATTCGAGACTTTTTTCTATAGATGAAAATATTGCTTTAAGAAAGATAGATGAATTCCTGGAAATGTTTGATCTCTACGAGTGGAAAGATGAGCTTATCGAGAGTTTTTCCCACGGCATGCGGCAGAAGACAATCATGGCGGCAGCCCTGCTTCATGACCCCGGGATCGTTATCGTCGATGAACCGATGGTCGGTCTTGATCCCAAAGGGGCAAAGCTGGTTAAAAAGATACTGAAGGGGCTTTGCAAAAAAGGGGCAACCGTTTTTATGTGCACTCATTCCCTTTTTATTGCCGAAGAACTCTGTGACAGGGTAGGGATCATTCAGAAGGGAAAGGTTATTGCTGAAGGTTCTATGGATGAGCTGAGGGCGCTTTCAAAAAAAACGGCTAAAGAGGGGGCCCGACTTGAGGATATCTTCCTGACGCTTACCGGTGAAGAAGGCACGGATATCGTGCCTGATGATTTATTGAGGTGATAATGAGAGGTTTTTTCCTGCTGGCCAACTTACGCTTCAGGATGTTTGTAAACACTGTGCGAACTCTTGACAGAGCAGGTTTTTACAAATTTCTTTTTTTCTTTGTCCTGGCTTTTTTCTTCGTCCTCGGTGATTACAGTTTTTTTTACAGGATCATTGATTATCTGAACCGGCAGGAGATGATAGGCTCTATCCTTATTACCCAACTGCTGGAGATGATGACGCTCACCTTTTTCTTTATGCTTTTTTTCAGCACCGTCGTTGCAGCCATTTCGACAATGTATCTTTCCAGTGAACTTGATCTTCTCCTGTCGTCCCCCCTGGGAACGACTTCCATTTTTGTTATCAAGTTTTTTCAGACAGTTATAAACAGCTCCTGGATGGTCCTTTTGTTTGGCCTGCCTATGCTGGTGGCTCTCGGTTCTGTTTTTGACAAAGGGATCAATTACTATATTGGAATGGTTCTCTTATTTGTCCCCTTCATCTTCGTTGCCGCAGGCCTGGGGATACTTTTCACGGTTACCCTCATAAGATATTTCCCTGCCAAGGGTCTGCAGCAGGTCATGACCTTTATGTTGCTTCTTTTTTTATCTGGACTGGTTATCTTCTTCCGTTTCATGAGACCGGAGGCACTTTACCGTGAGATTGAAATGGCTGACAATATGGTTATGGCTTTTTTTGAAGGATTGAGTGTGCCCAAGTCGCCTTATTTTCCAAGCGCCTGGTTTACAAGGGGGCTCATAAACATGGTAGAGGGGCATCATGACGACATGTGGATGCCATTTCTTTACCTGCTCCTTCTTTCTCTTTTTCTTTTTGGCCTCGTAATTATTGTGGCACGGTATGTTTATTTTAGCGGTTTATCGGAGGCGGGAACAACGTCCATCAGGGGGAACGTTTCAAGGAGAGATGTCATTGAGAGAGTTGTAGATATGCTGCCTGTTTCAATTCAACAAAGGGCGCTTTTGTCAAAAGATGCCAAGGTCTTTTTCAGGGACGCCGGTCAGTGGTCACAGCTATTTATCCTTGGCGCCCTTGTTGTCGTTTACATATTTAATATCAAGAACCTTCCTCTCAATAATTATTATCTGAAAAACCTGATCGCATTTTTAAACCTGGGTCTTGCAGGTTTTGTGCTTGCCTCCGTTGCTATCAGGTTTGTC
This sequence comes from Deltaproteobacteria bacterium, assembly GCA_029860075.1. Classification (NCBI taxonomy): domain Bacteria; kingdom Pseudomonadati; phylum Myxococcota; class Myxococcia; species Deltaproteobacteria bacterium. Next base: position 8,984 of record JAOUBX010000018.1, read on the forward strand.
TTTCCTTCCGTTAGTCTGGAAGGAGGATCCATGTGGATTATTAAAAGGTCACCTATGAAGATGAGCAGTTTTTTATGGGAAAAGTATTTTGCCTTCTTATTGCCTCTCCTTATTTTGGGAGAAATCCTGATGATCGGGTCGAACCTGCTTCTCCAGGTGGATAACTTTATGATGACCCTTTCCATTATAACCATTTTTCTGATTACTTTAGCTGTTACGGGGCTTGGTGTAGGGATGGGGGCACTATACCCCAGATTTCGATATGAAAATATAGCCCAGGTTGCCGCCGGCGCCGGAGGGATCATTTATATGGTGATTTCCCTCGCCTATATCGGGATAGTTATTATCCTCGAAGCGCGGCCCGTATACACCCATTTTAAAAGGCAGATATTTATCGGTGATTACAGTATGGCAAGTCTTTATGTCTCCCTTGCCGCCATCGTTGTTCTTACCGTTCTCGCCGTTTTTATTCCCATGAAAAAGGGAATCGAGGCGCTTGAAAATCTTGATCTATGAAATGTTCCGCCTGCCTCTTTACCGTACTCAAGAATTCTACCAAAATGAGGAGTAAAGGTTCTTTACTTGGAACGGTCTTGGGTATATAATTTGTAACTATTCAGTTCACCCTTAATCCCCTTTTTCCAAAGGGGAAAACCCGGGAAGTAAGGTTTTTTCCAAATATCTTCGTTACGCTGAATAGCTATTACATTTTCAATTCACATTTAATCAATATTCAGGATAAATGATGACGGTCGAACTCATAGGTAAAGTCCCTCCACAGAATGTCGATGCAGAATTATCCATTCTCGGTGGAATCCTTCTCGATAATGATGCAATCAACGCTGTTCTGGAACTGCTGAGTCCTGACGACTTTTACAGGGAACAGCACAGGAAGATTTTTAATAGCATGGTGACTATTGCGGAAAAAGGGGAACCTGTCGACCTTATTACGCTTAATGATGCCCTCAAGGTAACAGGTGTTCTCGATGAGGTAGGGGGGCCTGCCTATATCGCATCGCTTGCCGACGGGGTTCCGACGGCAGCCAATATTGTCTACTATGCAAAGATAGTAAAGGAAAAGGCCGTCCTGAGAGGTCTCATTAATACGGCTACGGAAATTGTTACCAAGGGCTATGAAGAGAGCAGTGATGTCGATACCTTTCTCGATTATGCCGAGACCCGCATATTTGAAATATCTGAAAATAAAGTTCGTCCCTCATTTTACGAAATAAAGAGCATTGTAAAAGACAGTTTTAAGACCATTGAGGAACTCTATGGCCGTAAAGACATGGTTACCGGCGTTCCTACCGGTTTTAAAAAACTTGACAATATGACTTCCGGTTTTCAGCGTTCCGATCTTATTATTATTGCCGGAAGGCCTTCCATGGGCAAGACCGCCTTTTGTCTTAACGTGGCCCTTAATTCCGTCAAGGAAGAATATGAGGGAAGAAAACCTGTGGCTATATTTTCCCTGGAAATGTCGAAAGAGCAGCTTGTGACGAGGATGCTCTGTTCCGAGGCGAGGGTAGATGCAGGCCGCTTGAGGGGCGGTTTTCTTGCCGAGTCGGACTGGCCAAAGCTCACAAGGGCTGCCGGCGTGCTTTCTGAATCGCCCATATTTATTGATGATACGCCGGCCATCTCTGTTCTGGAGATGAGGGCCAAGGCAAGGAGGCTGAAGGCTGATAAGGGGCTTGGTATGGTTATTGTCGACTATTTGCAGCTCATGAGGGGCAGGGATGCTATGAAAAGCCGGGAACAGGAGATATCCGAAATATCGAGGTCCCTCAAGGCGCTGGCCAAGGAACTCCATGTCCCTGTCATTGCCCTGTCACAGCTTAGCCGGGCCGTAGAGCAAAGAGGAGGCGATAAAAGACCCATGCTTTCAGACCTTAGAGAAAGTGGAAGTATCGAGCAGGATGCCGATGTGGTGCTCTTTGTTTTCAGGGAAGAGTTTTACAAAAGGGACGATGAAGAACTGAAGGGCCTGGCTGAAATCATTATCGGTAAGCAGAGAAATGGGCCTGTGGGAATGGTGAAACTTGCCTGGCTCAGTGAATTTACGAGGTTTGAAAATCTGGTTGATGAGGATTGACGGGTACTTTACTCAGCCTCATGATCACTATCATCAAATCCATGTTTGGCGAGCCTGTATCTGAAAGACCTGAAACTAAGGTTGAGCAGCCTCGCTGCTTTTGTTTTGACGCCCCTGGTTTTTTTCAGTGATTTTTCAAGAAGCTTTTTCTCCATATCATCCATCATTTTTTCCAGGTCTATTCCCTCATCGGGAATCTCTATTTCTTCGCTGCTTGCCAGGACTTTCTCACCTTTAATGCTGCCGGGCAGCGACTCCGGCAGGATGACATCACTTTGTTCAAGGGCGACTGCTCTTTCTATGACATTTTCAAGCTCTCTCACATTACCTGGAAAATCATAGTGTGTTATCATGTCCATTGTTTCAGTGGTGATTCTCTTGATATCCCTTCCCAGTTCTTCGTTATATTTTGTCAGAAAATGATTGGCCAGCGCCGGAATATCTTCCTTCCTTTCTCTTAGAGGAGGAAGGGTTACCTTGATGACGTTTAGCCTGTAATAGAGGTCTTCCCTGAATAAACCTTCTTTTACTGCCTCTTCCAGGTCCCTGTTTGTGGCTGCAATAATGCGAACATCTGTTTTGCTGTCTTTTACGGCCCCCACTCTTCTGTATTCTTTTTCCTGGATAAGCCTCAATATCTTTACCTGGAGCTGGAGGGGCATTTCTCCTATTTCATCGAGAAATATAGAGCCCCCGTCGGCCAGTTCAAAAAGCCCCGGTTTACTCGATGTTGCTCCTGTAAATGCGCCTTTTACATGACCGAAAAGCTCGCTTTCCAGCAGGTTTTCAGGCATGGCGCCGCAGTTTACCGTTATAACGGGTTTGTTTTTTCTCAGACTGTTGTTGTGAATGGACTTTGCGACGAGCTCTTTTCCCGTTCCGCTTTCACCTTCTATGAGAATATTGCTTTTAGTCGGGGCGACGCGCAAGATGAGATCATAGATCTCTCTCATATTATTACTCACACCGATGACGTTGCCGAAGTGATAACCTTCCTTGAGTTCTTTTTTGAGGAGTATATTTTCAATTTTGAGGTTTATCTTTTCAAGGGCATTTTTTATGATCAGTTTGATTTCATCAACCTTAAAAGGTTTTGTTATGTAGTCATAAGCGCCGCACTTCATTGCCTCGACTGCCGTTTCCGTTGAGGCGTATGCCGTCATCATCAGGACTTCCGTGCCGGGAGAGATCTCTTTTACCTTTTTAAGCAGTTCAATACCGTCCATGCCGGGCATATGGATGTCGGTCATAAGAACATGGTAATTATTGTCCCGCACCATTTTTATTGCATCGGCGCCGTTTTTTGCCGTGTCGACGTTATACTTTTCAGCGGTAAGAAGAATTTCAAGAAATTCCCTCATGCTCAGTTCATCATCGACAACAAGAATATTTTTATTCAATTTTTATCCTCGTAAGCAGTTATATTTTTAAATAAGCTTTTTGTTAATATACAGTTCGGCTTAGGGTGAACGATTATTCATGTCAACTATTTAAACAATCCCTCTGTTATATAAATTGCTATCCCTCTTGTGTTATATAAATTGCTATCCCTCTTGCCGAAGTGATTATCTTTTGTAACCTTTTATTTACAGGGCAACATGATGGTGAAGGTGGAACCTTTGCCTGCTTCACTTTCTACATTAATAAATCCGTCATGGGCTTCTATGATACTGTGTGCGACAGATAAACCAAGACCGCTTCCTTTTTCTTTTGATGTATAAAAGGGGTCAAATATCTTTTCCGCTTCTTCACGTGTCATTCCACAGCCCGTATCGCTGATACTTATTTCAATTCCTTTTTTATCATTTTTCTCATACGCTTTATCCCCTATAGTGACCACACCACCTTCATCCATTGCATCAGAGGCATTTTTGATCAAATTCCAGACCAGTTGCTTGATTTGTCCCTCGTCGGCCTCTATGGGAGCCATTGTACTGCAATTGTTGACAATTTCAATGCTTTTAATCTCCTTTTCGGAATTTATAAAGAGATCAATTGTTTCACTAATAAGTTCATTTATGTTGATTCTTTGCTTTCTCGGTACTGCCGGTCTGGCATAGTTCAAAAACTCACCAATAAGGATATTTAAACGGTCGATTTCCCTTAAGACGATACCCATCAGTCTTTCATTTGCTCCCGTCATATTTCCTGATAAATCCTTTTCAAGAATTTCTATAGAGCCGCTGATAGATGCCAGCGGGTTTCGGATTTCATGGGCCACACTGGCTGCAAACCTTCCCACTGCTGCCAGCCTGTCCGATTTCTGCAGTTCTCTTTCCATTGTTTTCAGAGTTGTAAGGTCTTGGAAAACAACGATTTCTCCAACCTGTTCTCCTTCCGAGTTTCTTAGGGGCGACATGGAGTAACCGATATAATAATCTTTGCCGTCTGCTCTTTTAAACCATGATTCTCTTCTAATATTATTTGACGGACCATGGATGTTTAACTCCTTTAACATGTCATCGAGGTCAGGAAGTATTTCGTGTACATTTTTTCCATAAACCTGTTCAAGAGAGTAGCCCGTCATTTTTTCCGCAGCCTGGTTAAAGGAGGTAATAATGCCGTTGCTGTCAATGGTCATAAGACCGCTGGATATATTTTTTACAATATCATTGTTGAGCGCTTCCAGTGACTGATAATCTATTTTTTTTTCAAGCAGTTCTTCTTCCGCTTTTTTTGCCTGTATGGAGAGATAACTGCTTAGAAATGATACAAGGTAAAAGGCAGTAATGTTTGCCAGTGTATTATAGAGCAGGTTGTCAGGCAGGCGCTGGGGAAGGCCTGTAACGACTTCCACCATGGAGGGAAGGACATTATGATACTCGATATTGATCAAAATGCCATAAAAAATGCTGCTCACCGATGCCGTCCATAATCCTCCATTCCCATAGGAGACAATGGTTGAACTGATAATGGTCAGCATATAGAGAAAGGATAAAGGACTGTCGGTTCCTCCGCTGATATAGACAATGAAGGTAATAATAATAATGTCGATGAGTGCCTGGGACCTGGCAATATTAGCGGCTTTCCTGGCATACTTTAAGATGGGGATGTATAAGATTGAGAGAAAGAAAACGAGCCCGGCAACGGGGTAGAAGGTTGCTGTTACCGCATTTAGAAGGGTGCCGCTCTCCCTGAACTGAACGATAACGCCTGTAATAAGCAGAATAGTTGCAACAGCTACCCTGAAGAGCATTAACCACTTCAGTTTTTCATGAAGTTCGTTGCGATTAAGTATCGCTGTCTGTTGGCAGTCTTCAGCCATCAGTGAGGGCTCTTGTCCGGTGCAATGTTAAATAAGAGGTGTCGTGTGGGATAAGTATATTTCTATTCCTAAAAGATCGTTAGAATTGTTTTGCTAAACGTTTGCGGCCATGCTGAAGATAGGTAGATACATGGCTATAATAAGACCACCGACAAGGCCCCCGAGAACAACCATAATGGCCGGTTCCATCAATGCGGTAAGGCCATCAACGGCAGTGTCTACCTCATCTTCATAAAATTCTGCAATTTTGCCGAGCATGGCATCCAGAGCGCCTGTTGCTTCTCCAACGGCAATCATCTGGACGACCATAGAAGGAAATACCTGGGTTTTTTCCAGTGGTTCGACGATAGTTTTACCTTCGGAAATGGCATTTTTTACCTCTATAAGGGCATTTTCAATCACTACATTACCTGCCGTTTTGGATACAATTTCAAGAGAGTCAAGGATTGGCACACCACTCGAGAGCATTGTCCCCATAGTTCCGCAAAATTTTGCCACGGCAACCTTCCTGATGAGGTCTCCTGCGACAGGGGCTTTAAGGAAGAGTTTGTCACAGACAGCTCTTCCTTTCGCTGTTGCATAGTACTTTTTGAATAGGAACAAGGCCAGCCACATACCTCCAAAAACAAAGTACCAGTAACTTTGAAGGAACTGGCTCAAGTTGATGACAATCTGGGTGGGAAGAGGGAGTGTTCCTCCCATATCGGAAAACATCGCTTCAAAGATGGGAATAACGAATAAGAGGAGACCTGATGTAATAACGATGGCAACAATTACGATAGAAACAGGATAGACCATTGCTGATTTCACCTTGCTCTTAAGTTTTTCTGATTTTTCGAGGAATTCGCCCAGTTTGTTGAGGATCGTATCGAGGATACCACCTATTTCTCCTGCGGCAATCAAACTGACGAAGAGTGTATCGAAGGTTTTTGGGTGCTTTTTTAGCGCATCGGCAAAAGTGGAGCCCGACTCTACATCGTCTTTAACCTGAATAAGGATCTTTTTGAATCTTTGGTTAGGTTGCTGGCTGCCCAGAATTTCAAGGCACTGGACAAGAGGAAGACCGGCATCAATCATGGTTGCAAACTGCCGCAGGAAGATAACGATGTCTTTCCCGGTTATTTTTTTCCCACCCTCACCAAAAAGTTTAAATTCCTTTCCCTTTTTTTTAACCTTAACAGGTGTTATCTGCTGTCTTTTAAGGGCATCATTGACTGCGGCTTCACTGTCGGCTTCAACTTCCCCTTTTCTTATTTCACCATTTTTTGTTTTTCCTTCCCATACATAAACGGGCATTTTAAGCTCCTATGCTCAAGTTGGTTTTCTGGATGTTACGGGGCCGCCGGAAATTATCTGTCTTAATTCATCCACATCGGATGACCTTGCAAGAGCGTCGTCCATGGTGATTAGTCTCTTAAGATAAAGGTTAGCCAGGGCCTGGTTCATGGTCTGCATGCCAAATTTCGATTGTCCTACCTGCATTTGTGAATATATCTGGTGGACTTTGTCTTCCCTTATGAGGTTTCGGATAGCAGGGTTTGGCACCATAACTTCAAGCGCCAATACCCGTCCCTGTCCTCCGGACCTGGGAATAAGCGTCTGAGAGAGAACACCTTCAAGGACAAAGGAGAGCTGTGCTCTTACCTGCGGCTGCTGGTAAGCGGGAAAAACATCAATGATCCTGTTTATGGTCTGGGCACAGCTATTTGTGTGCAATGTTCCAAAGCATAGATGTCCCGTTTCCGATATGGTAAGGGCTGCCTCTATGGTTTCAATGTCTCTCAATTCACCAACGAGAACGACATCAGGGTCCTGCCTCAATATCGATTTGAGCGCTCTTTGAAAACTCCCCGTATCTGCTCCTACTTCCCGCTGGTTAACAAGGCAGTTTTTATGAGGGTGCACAAATTCTATGGGATCTTCGATGGTTATTATGTGATCATGCCTTTCAACATTGATTCTGTCTACCATGGCGGCAAGTGTTGTCGATTTGCCGCTTCCTGTCGGCCCTGTAACGAGAACGAGTCCTCTCGGTTTATCGGAAATGGTTTTAACGACAGCAGGCAGGGCAAGTTCGTCGAAACTCTTGATTTCAAAAGGGATGGCCCTGAAGGCGCCGGCAACGGCGCCTCTTTGCATAAATATATTGGACCTGAAACGGCTGAGATTTTTAACGCCGAAAGAGACGTCGAGTTCGTTTTCTTCTTCAAACTTATGTTTCTGGGCGTCCGTCAGTATGCTGTAACAGAGTGATTTTGTATCAGTGGGCGTGAGTGGTGGTGTTTTTAAAGGGATCAACTCACCGTTAATTCTCAGTTGCGGCGGACTGCCTGTAGTAATGTGCAGGTCCGAGGCGCCTTTGTCAAACATTACTTTGAGGAGTTGATGAAGTGTGATGGAAGTGCCTGACATAATATTTCCTCTCTCTATTTCTTATCGGGGACGGTACAGCGAACCGTCTCTTCAATGGTTGTTATTCCGTCCTTTATCCCTTGGAGAGCTCTCATCCTGAGCGTATCCATGCCACCATCAATGGCCGTCTGTTTTATTTCGGGAACAGAGGCACCCATTAATACGGCTTCTTTTAATGCTTCAGTCATTACCATGACCTCATACAAGGCAACACGTCCCTTGTATCCGGTGCCTCCACAATTGTCGCAGCCCTTGCCTTTATAATAGGTAAAGTCGAGGGCTTCAGGCGCAAATCCGATATCAATAAAGGCCTGCTGCGGCACATCATGAGGTTCCTTGCACTCGGTGCATGTTCTTCTGGCAAGCCTCTGGGCGACAACGAGGTTAAGGGAGGATGAGACAAGGAAAGGTTCAACGCCCATATTGAGGAGCCTGTTGACTGTTTCAGGTGCGTTGTTTGTATGGAGTGTGCTCAAAACCATATGTCCCGTGAGAGCGGCTTTAATGGCGATTTCCGCTGTTTCAAAGTCTCTTATCTCTCCTACCATGATGATGTCGGGATCTTGCCTGAGGAAGGACCGCAGCGCCGCGGCAAAGTTGAGACCAATATCGTCATGCATCTGCACCTGGTTAATACCCATAAGGTTAAATTCCACAGGGTCTTCGGCGGTCATAATATTTTCACTCTCTTTGTTGAGATCACTGAGCGCCGAATAGAGCGTTGTTGTCTTACCACTACCTGTAGGGCCCGTAACAAGACACATGCCGAAAGGTTTATGAATTTCACCAAGAAAATCCTCAAGCTGGTCCTGGCCAAAACCAAGCTTGGTCATGTCGAGCTGGAGGTTTGACTTGTCGAGAAGTCGCATGACAACTTTCTCGCCAAAAAGACAGGGCAGTACGGATACCCTGAAGTCCATCTCCCTCTTTTTACCCATTTTCATTTTTATCCTGCCGTCCTGGGGGAGCCTTTTTTCGGAAATGTCAAGCTGGGACATGATCTTGATCCTGGAAGTGATGGCGTTTTTGATCTTGAGAGGCAAGCCCATTGCCTTTTTAAGGACGCCATCGAGCCTGTACCTTACCCTGAAAGCTTTTTCATAGGGTTCGATATGGATATCACTGACGCCCAGCTTTGCCGCCTTGATCAGTATTCCGTTTACCAGTTTGACAATGGGGGCGTCAACATCCGTTTCTCCAGCTTCTTCTTCTTCATCTTCAATGATTTCGACGTCATCGACGGCGCCATGAACCAGATCGTCAAAGTCATCGACGTCAACCACTTCACCGCCGTCGTCCTCACCCTCGAACATCCCCGTTGTTTCGTCATCTTCGTCGAAGGAGTAGTCCTTGGCGTCGAGGGACATCTTTTTTTGCTCTTTCGGTGCGCCGCCCTTGCCGTAGTATTTTTTAACGGCGTCTATAATGGATGCTTCAGCTGCAACGACGGCTTCCACGTTGTAGCCGGTCATAAATTTGATATCATCAATGGCAAAGATGTTGGAAGGGTCTGCCATTGCAAGGATGAGTGATGATCCTGCTCTGTTTACGGGGAGAATAAGATATTTTTTTGCTACATCGAATGGAACGAGCTTAATGACTTCCGTATCAACTTCAAATTCGGAGAGGTTGATGGAAGGGACACCATATTGTTTGCTTAAGAATTTTGTCAGATCATCTTCAGAGATAAAACCCATCTTGGTAAGATTGTAGCCAAGCCGCCCACCCCCCCCTTTTTGTTGGGATAGTGCTTGCTGCAATTGTTCAGCCGTAATCAGGTTTTCTTTAATGAGTAGTTCACCCAGTCTTGCTGCCATAAATATGCCTTATCTCTTTAATAATATTTAGATAATTATAGTATATTACTCATCTTAATACAAGAAAGGTCCCTGCCAGTCAAGGAAAAACTCCCTTGGCAAGGGAACGCTTCTGCCGGCCGGTTTCATTATCTTGCAAAGATGGCAAAAGTATATTTATACTCATTTTTGCTGACGGGGGGGGGATAAAAGCCGCTGTGCCCTCCCCTGGAGGCTGGGAACGATCTCAATGGCTTTTGTCAGGGAATTAATTGCTTCCTGTCGTCTGCCTTCTCTCAGCAGCGCATAACCGTTGTCATAATGGCAAAAACCATAGATGGCTATGGCCTTCCCTATATCAAGATCGATGAGGATATTCCTGGACAGAAGATTTCTCGTGACATATTTATCCCATATGGTCATGTCGATCGGTTCTTTTCTGTCGGTTTGTCTGTAGACGATACCATAAGGCGCAAACTCCAGGTTGTTAACGGGATAAGAGTATTTTGAAGAGTAATCTATGTAGGATTTTCTTTTGCCCATATTTTCTCTGGCAATGACTTCAACTACCATGCCCGGTGTCCTGCGGTTTTCGGGGATCCTGTTTATTCTGCTTTTGGCCAGATAAGGAATTTCTTCAACATACCATGACGATGCCAGATGAGGTGTGTGCAGCAGAAGCGCCTTGTCCTGATATTTTTCGATAAATTGCAGGTACCATAGAGGAAATGCGCCGCTGTCGCCCCAGGTAAAGAGTATGCCGTTATGAGAGAGTGACTTTAGTTCATTAACGGCATAATCAAAGGCAATAAAATTTCTGCTCCTGTCATTTTTGCTGAAGTGATTGTAGAGGAGATAAGAAGGGAGGGCTGCCAGAAAGATTATCCACAGGACAAGAAGGTAGCCCTTTTCTTCTTCGTCTTCAGAGAGTCTCGAAAGGAGCCTGTCAACCATCGATAGCAACCAGAAGAGCCCCGCGCCAATCCAGGGCGCAAAAAGCATATAAGTGGGGGTATGAAATGCTTCATAAAGAAAGATATTTGCTTTTGGTGCATTACTGTAGATGATGATCCCGACACTAAGAACCATGAGTACGGTAAAGGTTATAACAGCATAGGGCCACCCTCTTTTTATACATGTAATAAGGCCTATAATGAAAAGTACAAAGCCTGCAATGGTAAACTCGTAAAGCAGGTTTATTGTTTTCAGCTGTTCCGCAAAGAGTCCCCATTCCCTTGAGAGTGTCCCTTTGGGATAGCCTTCTCTTAAAAACATCCAGCGGAACTGGTCCAGTGTTTCAGGGTCACCCCAGTTCATAATGAGTACCGCTGCCGCTCTAACCGGCATATACAGGTAGATGGAGAAACCGAGTATGAAAAAGAAAAGAAGAAAAGGAATAAGCCTTACATTAAGAAAAAGCTGCCATCTTGTTAAAACGATAATGAAGAAAATGACAGGCACAACAACAAGTATGGTGTGATGGTCACCAAAAGCCAGTCCGAATAAAAAGGCACAAAAATAGAGGTACTTGCTGTTGTTGTTTTTCAGGCTTGTGTCTTCTTTAACTTTCCTGCGCCACATGAGAAGGGTGATAATGATGAGGGCGATAAAGAAGCTGTTCATGGCATAAACCTCTGACATGTTGGTCTGCCCCCAGTGGTTCAGGGAAAATGCAAAGGCCAGGGCTGCCGAAAGAGAGGTAAGCTTTACCTTTATATTGCCGGTAATATGAGGAAAGGCCTTTAAAATCAGATGATGGGTCAGCAGGTAAATGATCATTACGGCAAGAGAGCCGAAAACGGCTGAAGCGAGATTTATCCGGAATGCCAGGTTGCCCAGGGGAAGGTAGGAGAATAAATGGCCCCATTGGGCATAGAGAGGATAGCCGGGGGGATGGGCTATTCCCAGTGTTGCTGCCGCAGAAATGAGTTCGCCGCTGTCAAAAAAAGATACCGTATTGGCAAGGGTAAGCAGGTAGACGGCAAAAGATGTTAAAAAAGCAATTGCGGGATAGCGTTTTCCTGATTTCAAGTGGTGGCCTCCTCTGCTTTTTCTTCCACGCTGACGGCTTCCGTCAGGGAGAGATTATCCTTCCAGAGAAAGAAAAAGCCGATCAATGTAATGGGGAAAAAATTAATTGCATGCAATATAATCGCAACGGATATTGCCTCTTCACCGGGAACGTTAAATAATTCAAGACCTTTGGCACAGGCAAAGTGAAAGGTCCCTATAAATCCCGGTGCAGAGGGAATAGATACGGCGATCCCGATTAGAACCAGTATAAAGAAAGAAATGGAAAAAGGGAGATTATAACCGAAAGAAAGGAGAAGCAGATAAATGGGAAGCGCCGACAAAAGCCAGATAACGGCTGAATATATTAGGATCATGCCAAGATGTTTTTCCTTGCCCAGTACTGAAAGGGCATCTGAAAAAGAGTCGAGAAAGTGATTGGCCTTATCTGCAAGCTTTAATGAAAGCGGTTTGATTATTGTAAAAATCATTTTCTTAAAAAATGCCTTTTCTCTTTTAAAAAAAATAATGACGGCAGTCATCATTGTGAAAACTATAAAAACGCCGATTGTTCCCTTCTTTATCAAGCTCTCCGTCTCTGATTTGCCCTCTGGAAAGGTTATAATATACATGACGGCAAGCATGATTATAAAAAGGGAGAAAAGGTCGAGAAGTCTCTCGATAATGATGGTGGCAAAAGATGAACTGAAACTCACTTTCTCTTTTTTTGCGATAGCATAGGCTTTGGCAAGTTCTCCTATCCTGGCCGGCAGAATATTATTAGCCATATAGCCTATAGATGTGGCCGAAAAGAGGCTCAACTGTCTGATATTTTTAACCGGTTCCATAAGATATCCCCATCTTACCGCTCTTAAGTAAAATTGAAACAGGATAACGATCACAGTTGGAATAAGGTAAAGGTGGTTCGCTTTTTTTATTGCCACCCGGAGGACCGAAAAGTCGACTTCCCTTAATGTGAGCCAGATAAAAAAAGCGCTTATTCCGATTCCGAGCCAGACTTTAATCTTCAATGGTCAGCCCTGTTTAAAGCGGTCTTGACTTTAGAAATATCCCTCTTTATTTGCCCGGCCAGTTCATGGGGGCTGCTAAAAGCAATTTCTCCCCTGATTCTCTCAACAAAAGAGACCTTCATTGTCTTTCCATAAAGTGATTCATTGAAATCAAAGATATACGTTTCAACAGATCTTTTCTCATCACCGAAAGTAGGGTTTGTGCCCACGTTGGTTGCGCCGCCATACATTTTTCCTTCAATTTCTGCTTTGGCGGCATAGACCCCATCTTCAGGTATAAGTTCTGCACGGTAATCGAGATTTGCCGTTGGAAATCCAAGGGGCTTTCCCCGTCCATGGCCTTCGATAACTTCACCTGTAACGTAATGACAGCGACCAAGCAGCTTGGCCGCTTCTTTGACGTCACCTTTCCTGATCAATTCCCTGATGCGGGTGCTGCTGACGATCTGACCGTCTAATTTTACGGCAGCAATGACTTCAACATGAAAGCCCAGTTCCTCGCCCAGTAGTTTAAGTGAACCGATAGTGCCTTCCTTCCCTTTTCCGAATGTAAAGTCATGGCCTACGATAACATGTCCGGCCTTAATCCTTTCGTGAATAATTTCCCTGACAAATTGAGCAGGGTGCTGTTCGGCAAAAGCCCGGGTAAAATCGGCTAAAATAACGGCATCGACAGCTGATTCTTCCAGCAGTTTCAGTTTTTCAGGAAGGGGAGAAATAAGGCTCGGGCCTTCATCGGGCCTTAAAACTTTCACAGGGTGAGGGTCAAAAGTAAAAATGACGGCTTCCCCTCCCATTTCATCCGCCTTTGACCTCAACTGCTTAAATATTTTCCTGTGGCCCCTATGGACACCATCGAAGTTGCCGAGGGTAAGGGCGGGAGAATTAAACTTTCCTTCAAGTCCTTCCACCCCCCGGTAAACCTTCATTATCAAGCAATCCTCCAGTCAGAATAAGGGGTTTATCTTACTGAATGAGCTTACCTTTGTCAAAGCATTTTGCGGGCTTGACCTGTGATGACTGGTCGGCTAAACTACGGGCATGCAGACGAGAGAAGAACTGGAAAAAATTGAAGGGCATAAGCTTGCTTCCTATGCCATGAAGTCGGCTGATTCGAGGGGGCGAAAGCACGATGAGGCGGAGCATCCCATGCGTACCTGTTACCAGAGGGACCGTGACAGGATTATCCACTCAAGCGCTTTCAGGCGGCTCGAATACAAGACACAGGTTTTTGTTAATCACGAAGGTGACTATTACCGGACCCGCCTTACCCATACCCTTGAAGTTGCCCAGATTACACGGACAATGGCAAGGTCGCTCAGGCTGAATGAAGACCTTGCAGAGGCTATTGCCCTGGCCCATGATCTCGGTCATACGCCTTTCGGCCATTCGGGAGAACGCATCCTCAATAAACTCATTAAAGATCACGGCGGTTTTGAGCATAACCTGCAAAGCTTGAGGGTCGTTGATTGCCTGGAGGACAAATATCCCCATTTTAAAGGACTCAACCTTTCCTGGGAGGTGAGAGAGGGAATTATCAAGCATTCTTCGGAGCATGATCACCCCGAGCTCTTTGAAGAGTTTGAGCCTGAACTTAAACCGACCCTTGAAGCTGAAATAGTAAACCTGGCCGATGAAGTGGCCTACAACAACCATGACATCGATGACGGCCTTACATCGGAGATGATAACCCTTGACCAGATCGGTAATGTTGCGCTCTGGAGAGATAATTACGAGCGTGTCATGAAAGAGATGCCTGACCACCCTGCCAAAGTGAAAAGACATCAGACGGTAAGGTACATTATCAATACACTCGTTACCGATCTTATCGAAAATATCTCCTCTAATATTAAGCGTTTCCGTATTGAGACTGTCGGCGATGCAAGAAGTTGCAGGGAGACTATTGTTTCTTTTAGCCCCAGGGTGCTGGAGATGAACCGGGAGCTTAAACTTTTTCTAAGAAAAAATCTCTACAAACACTACCGTGTCATAAGGATGGCAGAAAAAGCCAACAAGTTTATGACGGAACTTTTTCTTACTTACCGCAGCGCGCCGGAACAGCTTCCCCCCCACGTGTATTGCCAGATAGAAGGGGACAACAAGGAGCGAATTATTGCCGACTATATTGCAGGTATGACGGACCGTTATGCCCTTGATGAGTATAAAAAACTTTTCGACCCTTACGAAAGGGTATAAAGGTTTCTTTCTGCCGGTTTGCAGCGCCTTGCCTTAATCTCCCGCACCAGATCTTCCATCGTTTCTATGGCCTTCTCAAAACGTGTGGGGAATGTTGCCGCCTGGTCTTTACTGTGAGTATCACTTCCGCCGATGGCGTTAAAGGAGAGTCTTTTCCATGAATCAAGGCTTAGTGAATTTTCACCGGGTGATTGATTGCTGTTAAGTACCTCTATGCCGTCAAATAGCGGGCTCGTTAGTTCTTCGTCAGTGGGGCATCCGTGCCACCTGAAGGGATGGGCCCAGACGAGGGCTGCCCGGGGAAAGCCTTCTCTTAGTTCTTCCATGGTAAAGATTTCATCGATGGTTTTGTCTGCGCCATAAACAAGGACATGGCCTTTATCGGTTCCCACCTCCTGGCCCGACAGAATTAAAAAGTCCTTCCCGGCACGAGACTTCTTTTTTAACCACCGGAGTTGATCCTCCTGCCACAGATAGTGGTGCTCCGTAAGGACAATTCCGCCAAGGCCCCTTTTCATGGCCAGCCTGACAAGAGTAACAGGGTCAACGTCGCTGCAAGGAGAGTGCCTCAATGTATGGCAGTGCATTTCAAGTAACATATTTCTCCTTTATTTTATCAGGCATTTACCCTTTGATTTTGAGAACTGTTCCTTATTTGATAATAATTTTCATGAAATCGTTTCATTTTTTGTATAAAATTTCATATGAAAGTGATAAATTGAAACCCTGTCGGGCGCATTCTTTGCGTTTGCAGCGATTATCTTTTATTTTACTTTACCCCCTGACGGTGAGTGATTTTTTAGGATATGAGAAAGTGAAGTCTTTTTTGAAAATTACGATGCTTTCCTCTTTTGCCGTGCTGATTCTCTCGGCAATCACTTATGGTGAAACCTACAAATGGGTTGATGAAAAGGGGGTTATTCATTTTCAGGATTATAAACCTGACGGTGTTAGTCCAGGGGAGGTTGAAACCCTGTCGGATGAAGACCTTGAATTTAACAATTACGTCGATTCAAGTAAAGAAAGTGAAGTTAGGTCTTACTACCCTAATTCCGAATCGGGAGAGTCTGATGATGATAAAAAGAAAAAAGTCAGGTATTCGCAAAACCAGAAAGTGGAACTCTATGTGACAAGCTGGTGCGGGTGGTGCAAAAAGGCAGAGGCTTTTTTTAATGCCCGTGGCATTAGCTTTGTAGAGTATAATGTTGAAAAGGATAAAAATGCAGCCCGCCGCCTTAAGGAACTGAACAGGCGCGGTGGTGTACCGGTGGCCGTAATTAACGGTAAGAAGATCTTGGGTTTTTCGGAAGGAGCTTATGAGAATGCTCTTAAAAAAAGGTAGCAGTGCTGATCGAGCTGTGTATGTTTTTTCTGCAAAATCTGTCTGTGAATAAAATGCTGGATTGTAATCATACGCTGCCGGCAGAAAAGGAGTATTGATGAATTTGTATGTGGGTAAGCTTCCTTTCGATGTTACAGAAAGTGATCTGAGAGAGGCATTTTCCCGGTTTGGGCATGTAGAAAGTGTAAAACTTGTTATAGATCATTTTACGAAAAGGTCCAAAGGGTTTGGTTTTGTAGATATGCCTGATAATTCGGAAGCTGATCAGGCAATTAAGGCGCTCAACAAGAGTAATTTTAAGGGGAGTATTATTAAGGTAAACGCTGCCGATGCAGGTGACAACAGGCGTATAGAGCGTAAGAAAAAAAAGAGAAAGCGATTTTAGGTGGGGCGCCTAGCGGGAGCAATGATTCCCCTTAAGCCTGTTTTGTTCTGAAAAAAGGGAGATTGCTCCTATCCAGAATAATGCGGGAACGAGTTGCAAAAGTGTTCTGTCTCCTGACGTTTGAATATGGTAGCCAAGGTCATAGGGTGTAATGCAATAGATGGCGAAAAGGGAGAGTATATGAAAAAAACAGGTGGCAAGATAGAACTGATAAGCTTTTCTTTTCAGATCACCGCAGGTAAACATTTTTAATAAAGCAAGGGCCATGAATATCCATAATAAACCCCACCCCGGATAGCCTGTGTTGATTATTTGTTCCAAATAAAAGAGGACTATCTCCCCTGATCTTTCAATCATTGTTCCCGGCGAGGGAATTCCCTTTGAAAAGAGTTCGCTCCCTATGCCGGCCATATTCTTGTACATTATCCAGATAACGGAAACCAGGGTTCCCGTCAGGGCAAAGCTGATAAAGGAGTAAAATTGTTTTACTCCCCCTTTTTTAGTGGCTTTTATCACTGACAGGAGCAGTAATGCCGAGGCTGTCGAGGCCCAGAAAGCAAGACCCTCATTTTTAACATTCATCCCCAATGCCAGAATAATTGCTCCAGTCCGGAAATAAGCCTTTTCATCTTTTTCAATCCAGTTAAAGAGGCAGACAATACCTGCCAGGTTGTAGAAAGCCTGTATAGCGTCTGCCGAACTCATGAGAACATTATCCGTAATGGGCCAGATAAAGGAGAGGAGGATGAGCATTAATAGCGCAGTCCATGTTTTCATATGCTCTAAAAGCGTCGAGTAGAAGAAGAGCAGCATACATATCCAGAAGGCCAGAGGGACGAGCCTGACGACATGATCATTGATATGGCCCAGGTGAAAGTATATCCAGTATTCTGTCAGGGGAATAAGGAGGGGGTAATCGGGGTGAGAGTAGGCATAACGTTCAAGATCTGCAAGAAAGGGGTTGCTTATTTTCCCATCGACGTAGAATGCTTTTGCCTTAAAGGCCCATATTGCCCATGCATCCCACTCAAGCCCCTTATGAAGTGAGGGAAGGAAGAGGAGGAGAAAGAGACATCCTGTCAACAGGAGCCCCGCTGCTTCTCTTTTGTCCGGTAACAAGTCTCTCTTAAAATGAAGTTTACCTTTACGGAAAAGGTTGAAAATTATCAATAACAAAAGAAGGATGTAGACAATGAAGGGAGCCAGATGGCCTGTAAAAAGTGAGCTTGTAAAGAGAAGGAGGTATAGAAGGCCGGTGCCTATGCAAAATTCCACTGCCATAGTGCTTAAAAGCTGATTGTTGCTCTGTCGCAAACCGGTTGCCACCATGAAATTCAAACCTAGCAGCCAAAGTGAGAAGAGGGAAAAAAATGTTATGAAAAGATCCACCATTAAGGCGACCTCCTTTTGTAAACGATGGCTCTCACGTCCCGGGCATCGGTGATAATACTGAATCCCGGCAGGTGTGCCCTTGCTCCGGCAAGGGTAATAATGTAGGTATAGTCTTTAGTCTTTAAGGGCAGAAGATTGGATGCATCCAGGGAAAGGGGAAGAGGTTTTTTGTAATTCCTGTAGTCATAGGAAACTTTTTTTAACATTCCTCTCCCCAGGATTTCGGCAAAATCGATCTTTTGGGGATAGAGCCTGTAACGTATCCTGAAATGGTAAAACCACCTTTCATCAGCCAAGAGGCCGGGGGGAAGGATAATGAGTACAGCTTTTTCCTTCTTTGGTTTTAATTTTTCAAGGACCGTAGAGACAAAAAAAACATTAATATTTTCCTGGTTGAAGTTCTTGATTTTTGATAAGGAGTCGACATATTTGCCGTAGGCCGGATAAAGAGACAGGCCGAACCATAACCATAAAACGGCTAAAGCGAGTTTTTTGTATTTGTCAGGTTCCAATGGGATCATCATTATGGAGACTGTTCAGGTATTTGTTCAGTAGAAACCTTCTATGAGAGGCCTTGATCTTTACCTCCTTTTTCTTTACTGCTCATAAAAAAGGATATGGTAAACAGCGATAGAATAAAACCGATATAGTTTGCTGCAAAATATCTTCCGAAAAAGAGGAAAATGGAGAGCATAACCGCATAGCCCGTTAACATTCGTTCTAAGGTGTTCCTCTTGAACTGCTGATATAGAAGCCGGCAAAGGAGGGGAAAGGTTAATATAATCTGGACAAGAGTAAAAGGAAAGTAGTCCGTCACTTTATTTACCCGTCCAAAGTGAATAAGAAGATTAGAAAAACCGTAGCCCGAATCTCCCCGTATAGGGTAGGGGTGTAAGGTTTTTCCCGCATGGTAGGAGAATAGATCTCCCCAAAATGCCTGGAAATTCCACATTAAAAATGGGAGAAAAGTGACCATGAAGACGATTGTAAAGGCTGTCATCTCTTTTGACAGGAGCCACTTTTTTATGGCTTGAGAGGAAAGTTTTTTTTCGCTAAAAAGATATAAGAAGAAGAAGGGAACCAGTACCCAGGCCATCTGTTTAATACCGCAGGCGAGGGCTAATATTAGGGCCGCAGCAACGGTTTTCCCCTTTTTTAGAAAATAAACCATAAGAACGATCCAGAGAAGGAGAAAAAGGTCATTCATCCCCTCTTTCATTGCTGCCGCAGTGAGAGGATTTAAGGATAAAAGGGCCAGCATGGAAAGTCTGGAAGTTTTGTCCTCTGTTAATTTACAGGCGAGGACCATGAGAACGATAAATGCAATGAGGTAGAGAAAACGCTGGTCATACCAGCCGAATACCCCCCGGGATACTGCGTAAAATGGCAGGGTGGAAAGGAAGGTAGTGGGCGGATAGGGGAAATGATGGATTATGGGGTTTTCTTTTAATCCATATTTTTGCCATATAAGGGGATTGACTGCATCTCTGACAGGTGTATTTTCATAAGTGACGGAATAGGGATTCTTCCCCTGCAATAAAAATTTTACCGCTTCCTCTATTTGAACGACAGCGCCATCATGAGCATAGGCTGATGGGCCGATATGATGTCTGGCCATAATCAGGTTTAATGTGGGTGCAATGACGGTAATAAAAACCAGTAAAGATATGATGAGGAGCTTCCCTCTGTATATCCACAGAAGCCTCTTTTCCCGTGAGAAATCAATGGTATCCACAAGAAGATAGGAAAATAGAAGAAAAACCTTAATAAAATTATAAAGCGGTTTTAATGGATCACCCATGGGAACCAGGTGAGGTTTGGCCGGAAGAAGGTAATTAGTCCAGGGGTAGGTTTCTCTCCATCCTGCAAAATTATCAGGGTTCATATCTTTTGTTGAAATAACAAGGATCAATAAAAGCACGGTGTCAATGGAGATGTTTCTTTTATTGCTATTCACGCTGTTCCCTTTGAGGTTCAGATGGCTTTTCCTTTGGGTTGATTGTCTTTTTGCCGGATAGCTGCGATAGCATTGGCTTTATTCAGGTATGCGATGTAATCAAACTACAGGTAAGTTTTTAGGATGTCAAGAAATAATGAATGCAGAAATCTGATCAAAAAAAGCACTTTTATTCATCTTGCAGTAGTGACAAAATAAAGATAATTATCTCTTAACAGGGAGGGATGGGAATGAATTACAGATCATTCCACGCCCGGGGGGGAATAAATTTTTCTCTTTTTCCGGTTCATTCCGGGGAGAGGGTTGAGAGGACTTAATCTTCTGTTATATGTTATACTGTAACATTTGCTTCGCCTGTAAGATGTTTTGAATAATATTTCTTTTTTTATTGCCGTGAGGAGGTAATTGAAATGAGTAATGATTTGAATGAACTCTTTGATGAAGCGATAAATATGGAGTTAAATGCGGCCAGATTATACGAATTGTTCCGGGATATTTTACCTGACGATTCACTGTTTTGGGGACAGCTGGCGGTTGAGGAAAAAAATCATACGGCCTTATTGCAGGATGGGAGAGAGCGATTTTATCCCATGGGCAAGTTTCCCATAGAAGTTTTCCCTTCATCAATTACGAGCCTCCTGTGGGCTAACAGGGGAGTTGTTTTTCTTATAGACAAGTATAGAGAGAGGCCTCCTTCAAGAGAGGAGGCTTTTAATACTGCCCTCAGCCTTGAGCAGGCGGCCGGTGAAGCTCATTTTCAGCAGTTTATGGAGAAAGGTCCGGCAACCAAAGTTGAGGAGATTTTTAAGGAACTCAACAGGAATGATAGAGATCATGCGAAAAGAATTCGTTCTTATATGGAAGAACACCATATTAAGATTGAGAAGTAGCTTTTCTCCGGGCTGGTTATGAATGAAAAATATAATAATGCCCTTGCCCTGAAGGAATAGCTGGATCAAAAATGGAAGGAAGATGAAGAAAAACAGTTACCGTGAGGCATCCCTCAAACTTCACGGGCTCATATGTGCCAAGTGCGCCAGAGAGTTTAACTATAAAAATAAACACCTTCTTACCGTGCACCATAAAGATGGCAACAGCAGGAATAATCCTCCCGACGGTTCCAACTGGGAAAACCTTTGCGTCTATTGCCATGATGATGAGCATAGCAGAGGATTGCTTGGAGACTATTTAAGCAGTGACAATAAGAAAGGGTAAGAAAAACTGTGACCAATAATGACATACTGAAGAAGTTGAGAATAGCCCTGGAATTAAAAGACACCGATATTATCGACATCCTGAAACTTGCAGACTTTGAGCTTTCAAAGTCCGAGCTTTCGGCGCTTTTTAGAAAAGAGGACCACAAAAACTATAAGGAGTGCGGTGATCAGCTTTTAAGGCGATTCCTTAATGGACTTATTATTCGCAACAGGGGCAAGAGAGAGGAAAAGAAGCCCCGAAGAAGAATAGTAAAATCCTGAGTTTTGTAGCAGGCTCAAAATCGGTTGCTGACAGAGGCGGGTCAATTTTGTAAAATGCAATACCTGACAGAATGATTGGGAGTAAAAAAATGGATAAAGCTAAATATTTTTACCGTGTTTTAATTTTCACCAGGGAGGGAGAGGATGTTTTTGTCCTGGACAGGTTTAAAGAAAACAAGAAGGTAGCCCTCGAACCCTGGCTTGGTGTTGTTGTGTCTCTTGCTGATGGACAGCACAGGCTTGGTGAACTTGTTGAATATCTTGCCGGGAGCTACAAGGGCTCCCCTCCTGCCGATCTTGAACGGACTATTGAGTCTGTTGTCGATCGCCTTGTTGAATCGGAAGTGATCAGGCTAAGTGATGAAGCGGTTACACTGCCTTCCTACCTGGTTGTTCCATTAGAGGAACAGGATGCCGAAGCAGCAAGAGAGGAAATGGTGAAAGATGGATATATTTTGCAATAAAGGAGATTATTAGTAATGAAGCGCATAGCGGAACTGCATAAACTCTCCATGGATCATCATCTCGCACTGGTTCTTGCGCGAAGGGGCAAGCTTGCTTCGGAAGGAAAGGCGGGTTATGTTGCTGATGAAATATGGGCGGATATCGATAAAAAATTTGAGGCTGAGCTGGAACCTCATTTCAAGGTTGAAGAAATGTATCTTTCCCCTGCAATGAGGGATGCCGGTGAGTCGGAGCTTATAGACAGGCTCGATGAAGAGCATAAGCTTTTAAGAGGTATCATTTCCAAGCGCAGCGGCCGCAGTAATGAATTGCTTAAAGAATTTAGCGAAGTGCTCGAAAAGCATGTTCGCTTTGAAGAACGTATACTTTTTGAAAGGGCTCAGGATATTTTAGCACCGGAGGTTTTCAGAAAAATCAAAGAGGCATGCCATCACTGAGAACATTTATAATATTTACATGTTTTTTCGCCTCTAATAGTTTGACTTTACTCGGGGAGGATGTTGGATGATTAAAAAAATAACAGGTATATTATTTCATACGGCAGGTGTTGTTATGCTCACCCTTGCCTATAAAGAATACTATTCTGTTGCGGCAAAGGTGTCCAAGTTGGTGAAAGGCGCTCCACCGGAGAAAGTGCTGATCCTTCTTTCCGGCGGAATTGTTTGTACCATGATAGGACTTTTTCTGATATACAGAGCGCCGAGACGTTAAAAAATGGTAAACCTGCTTTAATCAATAAAGGAATTAAAATGGATAAAATAGTGGAAAAGAGTGAAGAACTCTTTAATTCAGGTTATTACTGAGCAGAAAGTGTCATCCTTGCAGTTGCAGGGAAAGGTGACATTGATCCTGCTCTATTGACAAAGCTTGCCGGCGGATTTTGCAGCGGCATGGCCAGAACGTCGGGTATGTGTGGCGCTGTAACAGGAGGAATTCTCGCCATTAATCTCCTTCTGGGGCGTGAGGACCTTTCAGATTCCATAGAAGGGAATTACAGCGCCGTTCAGAAACTGATTGAAAGATTTGAAAACCGTTTCCAGTCCGCTAACTGTACAGAACTTCTCCAGTGTGACCTCGGCACTGAAGAAGGGCAGAAAAAGTTCAGGGAAGAGGAGCTTTTCAACCGGTGCAGGGAATTTACTTCAGAGGCCGCCAGAATAACGGCTGAAATCCTGGAGAGTATCGAAAAAAAAGGGTGAAAGTTTTGCCTTTTATTTCAGTCGCAACCTGTCCTCAATAAATAGCTATTAATCTTAAAAAAACTCTTTTGCATTATCCCTTTGGATCTAGGCAAAAGGTTGCAATTCGTGCCTCCTCTCTTTATGAAAAAAGGGATGTTTGGGAAATACTTTTCAATTAATTAGTCATTACTCCTCATTTTTTTAACCTGGAAACAGCCGTTGGGCATGAATTTAGTCCCTCTTGTCCCCCTGGAAATTTGCATTAACTATTTCTGCCTGAAATGACGCAAAAGACTTGTTACTTCGGCTCGGAGATCTCTGATCGGAGAACTCTGTCCGGAGCTCTCTGAAAGGCAGGAGGAAAAATCCTTGTCTCGAATATAATGATAGACCTTAAGGCTTTTTCCCTTCACCCCAAGGGCGCTTGTCACTTTGTTCGGGCGCACTCGAAATGACAGGTCACTGTAATTTCCTAAAGGGACATGGCTGAAAGTTAATCGTTATTTCATTTAAGATATTATAAATTATATGTAAATTATAACTATTAATAGTTGTAATAGTTATATATAAATATAAAATAAATTAATACTCATCAATTAAATAATATTCTGATAATAATTAGAATAAAATATGTTAAATATATATAAGTTATGGTCTGCAGCTGTTTTTTTCAGCCTTTAAAGAGGAAAAATAATAAAAAGCTTCATTTACAATTCTGTCATGATCTGGTAGAACTGGTTTGATAAAAAAAGCAAAGGTGAAGGATATGGATTATTCGCTTTATGAACCTCACATCGATTTTATTTACACAACGCTTCTCATGATATGGGGGGGGAGTTGTATCGGCATCGGACTCATTGCCATTCCCTATATATTTCAACATATGGAGTCCAATACGGAGGCCTCTCACCTTACATCACGCATATTAAAGCGGCAGGACTTTCTCATTCGTATTATTGCCCTTTGCATGCTTCTTCTCTTCTACTTTAAAAGTAAACTTCTTTATTCCTACCAGCATGTAGAGTGGGCGTCATATGTTGCCGTTCTGCATTTCTATATTTTTGGTAAAATAGTGTCTAAAAGGTTATGGAAGCTGCGTGACAGTATAGAATCCTTTGACTCTCCTGCCGGTGAAGACAAAAAAAGGAAACAGTTTCGCCGGTGGCATATTGTGGGGCGGACTCTTTATATGGGACAGATCCTGGGTGTTGCGGCGCTGCTTTATCTCCATGCCTTCGGCCTTAAATAGACTTGGGAAAAGTTAAAAAATGAGATGGTTAACGATATAGCTGCAAAGGCCATAAAGAAGGCATTAGCATATTTTGAATGAAGCCTGGGTCCTGCAAGTAAACCGCTTTTTAATACCGGTTTTCTCGCTTTTCTCCTGCTCAGTTCTATCTTTAGTGTCTTTATGGCAAAAAAAAGGCCCTGCAAATTGCAGGGCCTGTTAATTGTTGTTTCCGTGATACCTAGATCATTACAACGTTATCGGCAGCAGGGCCTTTGGGGCCATCAACAACTTCAAACTGAACCCTTGCGCCTTCTTGCAGTGATTTGAACCCATCGCCTTTAATGGCAGAGAAATGAACGAAAAGATCGCCGCCATTGTCCTGCTCAATAAAACCGAACCCCTTTGAATCATTAAACCACTTTACTCTTCCTTCTTGCATCTTTACTACTCCTTTACTTTTGGTTCCCCTGGGGAACCATTTAATAATTTACCCGATAGATAGAAATAATACCGGGGTGCAACATTTAAACAAGTCCTGCATACAAAAAAACCGCACATTCTTTTTGCTCAGATTGTGCGGTTTACTTTTATGTACTTCTTGACTACAATCAAACACTGCACAGATTTATGAATTCTATCATATAATTTTACAAAAGCAAAGTTATTTTCTTTGTGACGACGTATTCATTTTTTTGTTGACTCAAGCTTTGCAAATTGAAAATATTATAGCGTTATGGCTGATAGCATGGAAGAAGGACAAGGAAAGGTACTTATAATTGATGATGATGCCTCTTTCCTCAAAATTATAAAGAAATATGTGAGGGATAATTACCCCTGCCTTCATGTGAATGGTTGTGAAGATCCTGTAAAAGGTCTGGCTGCAATCAGCGCTGATCTCGACCTCCTCCTTCTTGATCTTGAAATGCCCGGCCTTGATGGTGGCAAGATTCTTTCTTACGCAAAGAGTTTAGGTATTAATAAAAGCCGAATAATTATTCTTTCCGGCCGTGATGCAGATTATCTTCACGAAATATTCCCTATGGGGAGTTGCCTTGCCGTACTCAATAAGCATGAAGTCCGTCAAAAAGCTGTCCTCGACATGGTTTTCAGCGCTTTGCAGACAAAATGCGGCAGTTAACGGGAGAAGGTCTAAATAAAAATATACTAAAAAATGATGAGGAAAAAATGGACTACAGTTTCAGGTTGGATTTTAAGGTTAGAGATTATGAATGCGATATTCAGGGTGTCGTAAATAACGGTGTATACCAGAATTACCTGGAGCATGCGAGGCATGAATTTCTGCTGCAAGCAGGAGTGAACTTTGCAGCGCTTGCAAAGAATAATGTAAACCTTGTTGTTGTAAAGGCTGAACTGGATTACAAGCTCCCTTTAAGGAGCGGAGATGAATTCTGGGTTGGAATAAATACAAACAAACCGTCAAGGGTAAGGTTTGAATTCCTTCAGGATGTTTACAGGTACTGTGATAACAGGCTTATAATGAATGCGAGGATCACCGGCACTTCGGTAAATGAAAAAGGACGGCCCTTTGTCCCCGATGAAATAGTGCATCTCTTTTGAAAAAGAACTGAATTTAAGTCTATGTTATTGAGATTACTTGCCTTAATATGGATCCTCTTTCTCTTAACGGCCTGTGCTTCAACAGGGCCTGGCTATGATAATGCGCTTACCATAGAGGATCTTTTGCCCCATGAAAGAGTCCTCTCCATTGATGGAAGGGAAATTATAACGCTCGACGGCAGCACCTGTTACACCATTCTTGAAGAGAATGGTGTAACCTTTGAAAAGGTGGATAAGGCAAAAGGTGTTCAGTTCCCTATTCGTACAAATTCTCCCCTGGGCGGTGTTAAATTTAACTATCTTTATGATTCGGATACTTACTCTATTATGGATTGCAGACTTGCCGTTGCCCTTATTGAGTGGGGCGCTTTGCTTGCCGACTATGGTGTCCGGGAGGTGGGACACATGCGGACCTATTCTCCCGGAGCAAAAGTGAGGGGAGGGCGAAAAAAAAGTGGTCACAGCAGGGCCATGGCCATTGATGCCGCGGCATTTATCTTTAGAAATGGCGAACTATGGAAAATAGAAGAGGACTGGTCTGACAGGCGCAGGAAAGTTAAACCCTGTAAACCCGGCAGGAGGGACAGGACGGGAAGACTGAAAAGACTTCGGGACATAACCTGTAAAACGGCTGACCTCAATCTCTTCCAGGTCATATTGACCCCTCATTACAACAGGGCGCATCATGATCATCTTCATCTTGAGCTTGACTGGAAGGAGAGCGGGATTATCAGATAAAAAGTGTGGTCTCTATTTATATATTTACCATTGAAGGTAACTTTTGGCCCAGTAATTAGTCAGCAAGGCGCTCGCCTGTGCAGGATGGCTTGCTCTTGTCCCGTTAATCTCATTCATGTGAAGACAGACAAGGATGAGCGCTTTTTTAGCGTTTTTTCTGTCGCGGGCGTATCCTGCATACCATTCATATCGAATATTGCCTACATTTTTTGTGCCTGTTTTTCCCCCTGTTCTCAGCCTTTCCTTGTTGTATGGGTAAAAAACTTTCGGATTGTTGTAGGAAGTTCTGGCCGAGCCTTTTTTTAATGTAGTCTCCAGCATTCTTTTAAGCCCATAGTAGGTATTTTCTTTAAAGGGTGATTGATTAAGGCCAATGGCTTTGACGGGGGCATAAGCGGGCGCCAGCAAAGGCGACCAGGGCATTTCGGGATCTTTTCCCAATAGAATAGATCGGACTATGGCAGCAGCAAGGAGGGGAGAAATAGTGATATCATCTGTGAAACCACTGGCGGCTTCTGCTATGGCGAAATCATCGGAAGGCAAGGGGTATCTGCTTTCTAAAGGAACACCTTTGGCAAGGAGGCGGTTGAAACCGAGCCTTTCTGCCGCCGACATTAACCTTTTGCTTCCCAGGTCGAGGCCGACTATACCTATGGGTGAATTCATTGAAAGAGAGAATGCCTTCTCCAGTGTTACCCGCTTGCCATTGTAGTTTTTTGGAACTTCCAACTGATTTTTATAAAGAGTCACACTTCGGCCAATGGCCGGTATTTCTGTGTGATTGGAATATCGCCTCGATTCGAGCGCTGCAGCAGCAGTGACAATTTTTACAAGACTGGCGGCGGGAAATGAACTGTCCGGTAAATAGGACGGCAGTTCCTGCGGCGCAAAGTTCTGCTGCTGGCCCCATGCCAGAATTTCTCCATTGGCGCCGTCAACCATGAGGTAGACCGCTCCAAAGGGTTTCTGAGAGCCGAGTACGTTGAGGACGTTAAGGGCAAGCTGTTTGTCTTTTTGACGTGACAGGAAATTTGCCTGAAAGGTGTCTTCCTTTTTTTCAGTTTTTGGTTCATTTTCCTTCTTCAGGGATACTTCTTGCGGGGCATTTTCTTTTTTTGGGGGTGCTCCTGCTTCGGTAAGGGTTTGTTCTGTTTGAGGTTTTTCCGGCTCATAGCGATAAAAGCCCAGAATAAGCAGGATGAGAAGCAGAATTCTTATTACAGGGAAACGACGACGGAGTTTCCTGCCCTTAATGGGGTCGGCAAAATCCTTTTGCTTGAAGTCGGTCAATTTTCTAACCTGTCTGGTGATTGGTCTTCATCACCTTTTTTATATTTACAGCCTTTGTATCAGAGATGCCGTCAGATGTCAAATGAGATGATAAATGTTTATGTTCCACCGTTTGCGGCAGGGTGGTTGATTCTGTTCATAAAGAATTTAAATCAATGTGATAAGGATGTTTTTTTGTTACTGAAACCCCGAATATTGCTTGCATGATATATCTTCTTTTGATAGGTTTAATGTGTGATGAACCCTGCATTAATATTATTGTGATTATGGAAAGTATGCTGCCTCAAATAACGTACACTATAGCAATGCTTTTTGTTTCCATGGGCATATTTGTTGTTGCCAAATGGGCAAATGATTTGTTTACTCCCTATGGTATTACGGTCCAGTTGGTAGAAAAAGATAATGTGGCTTTGTCCTTAAGCCTGGCAGGGTATTTTGCTTCAACAGCAATTATCATAATAGCTGCATTACTGGGGCCTTCCGCCGGCCTGGGAAAAGATGTTCTCATTGTTGGGGGATATGCTTTACTGGGGATAGTATTTCTTAACATTTCACGGGTCATCAATGACAGGGTGATGCTGCACAAGTTCAGTAACATTAAGGAAATAATTGAAGACAGAAATGCCGGTACCGGCGCCATTGAATGCGGTGCCTACATTGCTTCCGGCCTGATTGTCGCCGGGGCAATTCATGGAGAAGGCGGTGGTCTGACTACAGCTTTTATTTTTTTTATTCTTGGCCAGATTGTTCTCGTTCTTTTTGCAAACCTTTATAACTTTTTGACCTCTTTTGATTTGCACGATGAAATTGAAAAGGATAACGTGGCTTCAGGAGTAGCTTTTGGGGGAACGCTGATTGCGCTGGGAATTATTTTAATGAATGGCTTGTGCGGCAACTTTATCAGCTGGCAGCACAATCTTTCAAAGTTTGCTTTAAATGCAGCAGCAGCTTTTATAATATTGCCTTTGGTGAGATACTTTCTGGATAAACTTGTATTGACGGGCTCGGACCTGAACCATGAGATTGTTGCAGACAGAAATTTAGGTGCCGGTCTGCTGGAAATGGCTGTTACAGTATCATTTGCAGCGCTGCTTTTCTTTTTGATATGAGCTCTCTATTTTTTATAGAGAGCTGTTTTTGTAATATATGGGACTTGCCGGACTTGTGTGGTAAGACAATTTGAGTAGAGGAATGACTGATAAAAAGATAACAACAAATAAAAATGAATCCCTTTTAACGCAGGCTGGCGCCCTTCTTATCGGATTTTCCCTTCTCTGTTTTCTAACCTCTTTTTTTATGAATATGTCTACAGAGGTACTCATTGATAAGAATGTGGAAAATGAAGCTCTTGTGGGCCCTGTTAATAATAAAAAATCAAACAGCGTCTATTTTATAAAAGTTTATCAAAATCTTGCTAACAGGCAATCAAACTATATTGGCGTTGATATTTTAAACGATAAAAAAGAATATATTTTTGGATACGGGAAAGAATTATGGTGGGAGGAAGGATATGATTCTGACGGTCGTTGGACCGAAGGTACTAAAGAGACTGAAATGAAAATAACGCTTAAAGATAAGGGAAATCACTATTTTCGAATTTCTCCGGATAAAAAAAAGTCGACTATGCGAGTTAAGGTGGAGCAGAAGATGGCAAGCTCTTTGCCTCACTTTATTCTTGGAATAATAACTATTATTTTTGGAATCGCCCTGGTTATTTATAAAAATAAAGAAAATATTCTTAATAACATGGCTGATAGTTGAGAGTTCTAAAAAGATGAAGATATTAAAAAGTGAATCAGGTATAGCTTCAATTGTGATAGTCATCGCTGTTTTTCTTCTATTCGTCTATTTTGTATCTATGTCTTATGCCTATAGGGGATGGGGATATTATGGTTATTATGGCTATCACAGAGGTCCTTCCTGGTATTACTGGCATAGTGGTCATATCTATCCGCGCAGTCCATCCATGAAAACAGGCAGTGTTAATAGTCCTCGCCATTCAACAAAAGGAATGCGTGGTGGAAAATAGTTAGTGTCCATCCAGAAACTATAATACATGAAACTTTGTTTTCAATTCGGAAAGGAGGGATTTTTTTGCAAGGTCAAGGAAATCAAGGGTTTCGCCGAGTTGTACTACTGTACATGGCACAAGCAAAGCCGAAGATTGACGCAGAGATTGCGAAAAAGCACCCTTTCCGGATGAAAACTAGTTAGTTGCCCTGCTGGTTTTTCCTAAAACATCTTTCCTCCTTATGATATTTAATAGCACAAAACAGGCAAATTCAGGTAAGGCCTTACTTCTTCTCGTTTCAATATTCGTCATAGGAATGTGTGCCATTATCTATGAACTCCTTATCGGTACCATTTCATCTTACTTTATGGGAGACAGCGTTAAGCAGTTTTCCATTACCATAGGCCTTTTTCTGACATCAATGGGGATTGGCAGTTACCTTTCACGTTTAATTACTGAAAGGTTGCTTGAATTATTTATATTTATTGAAATATTATTGGGTATCGTCGGTGGTTTAAGCGTTCCCCTCCTCTATTTCATTTTTGCTTTTTCCGAATATTATTATCTCTTTATGACCTGTTCTATTATCTTGATTGGGGTAATGATCGGTCTTGAAATCCCCATACTCACGAGAATCATGGAGCGCTATTACTCTTTAAAGCAAAATATCTCCAATGTGCTTTCTCTTGATTACCTTGGTGCATTTTCGGCAACACTTTTATTCCCTTTCATCATGCTCCCTCTTGTTGGTGCATACAAAACTTCTATTCTCACCGGGATTTTGAATATCCTTATTGGAGGAATAAACTTGTGGATTTTTTCAGACGAACTTGAAAAAAGAAAAAAAAACTCTCTTGCTACCGGTGTATTTGTAACGATATTACTCCTGACGGGCATGTTGTATTCATCCGTCAATACAATCAGTTTTTGGGAAAACATTATTTATGAAGACAGAGTTCTTTTATCGAAACAGACAAAGTACCAGAAAATTGTTTTAACAAAAAATCAGAAAGATGTGAGGCTCTACTTAAATGGCGGGCTCCAATTCTCTTCAATTGATGAACATCGATATCATGAGGCGCTTATTCACCCTGCAATGTTTGCTGCACCAGTGGCAAAAAATATCCTCATTCTCGGTGGAGGAGAGGGTCTTGCCGTGAGAGAAATATTAAAACATAAGGAGGTCGATAAGGTGACCATTGTTGATATCGATCCCGCGATTACAGAACTTGGCATAAAAAATAAACTGATAAAAGAAATTAACAATGGAAGTTTGTCTCACAACAAGGTTCAAATTGTAAACAGGGATGCATTCAGTTTTCTGTCAGAAACTTCAAGTTTATTCGATATTATTATTGCCGATTTACCTGATCCCAACGATACCTCGCTTGCCAGGCTTTACAGCAGGGAATTTTATAAGCTGGCAGGAAAACGACTTGCAGCAAGTGGTTTGTTTGTTACCCAGGCAACAAGCCCCTTTTTCGCGGCCAAGGCTTTCTGGTGCGTCAAAAGCACTATTGAGGAAGCAGGCTTTGCACATACCTATCCCTACCATACCTATATTCCTTCTTTTGGAGACTGGGGATTCATAATGGCCTCTAAAGTGAAGCTTAATAAATATAGTTTTAAAAGGGGAGTTTCTACCCGCTTTCTTGAAGAAAAACATCTTGAAAAAATGTTCCACTTTGAGAAAGACATGATTCCCACTGAGGAGATTAAATTCAGTACACTCGATAGACCGGAAGTGCTTTCATATTATCTGGATGGCTGGAAATACTGGAACTGACAGTTTTTTTATTGATCCACATAAATTTGACCATTGCAATAGCCAAAGGGGAATCTCTGACAGAAAATATGAACCTCTATTCTTCGGACATAAATAAACTAAAGGGCAACCTTATAATGAATAAAAGCGATTTTTCCAGAGATAATAATGAAAAAAGCGCCACAGAAAAATAGTGGAATTCACAGCGCATCAGAATTGAAGTTGTTGCTCCACAACGGAACAATTGAGAATATTCCTTTTAAAACCTTTCACAATATTGAATTGGTTGAAAAAAACTGGTATATCCAAATAGATATTATTGGTGAGAGCCATAAGATCAAGATAGCAAATGGAAAGGAATCCTCTTCTATAAACGAAGTGCTTGCATGTATGGCATTAGATAAAAACCTTTCCCCCTCTTGTTATATGGAGAGATTGTCTCATATTAAGACAGGGAAACTGGAGCGGAGAGTGGGCGCTCTTAATTATCGATTCAGATTTGAACAAATTGGTTTTGGTGAAAAGAAATACAGGGATGCTCTTGCATCACTGGCAGCAGGAGGGGACAAATGTATCAGTTATGATTTTGCTAATGGCCGGAAAGATTCCCTCCACGATATATATGGACCTGTAACGCTGGTGAAGGCCGACATTACCGGGAAAAGTGTGAATTGGGCGTCTTTGCATATTTATCCCAATGACGAAGTGGCAATCATTTCTGAAAGTTCCATTTCCAAAGAAAAAGGAAAAAAATAACTGTGGGGGTCCTTCGGCGAATGGCAAATATTGCATCATCAATAGGGGGGCACTGGAAAGAGAAAGCGGAATCTCTTCTCGGTGATGGCCGGTCCAGATTGGAAAGCGAATTAGATGAATGGGAAAAGAAACTGAATAGAAATAAAGAAGAGAAATTCCATAATAGCAGTAAATTTAACAAAAAGCCGACTCAACTTGAGGAAGACCTGCAGGTATTTGGCCTTAAGGAAGGGGCCGCCTGGAAAAGCATCAAAAAAGCTTACAGGCGTGAATCAAAAAAGTATCACTCTGATTTTCACATCAATGATCCGGAAAAAAAGAAGATTGCACATGAAATAATGCTTATTTACAATGCTGCCTACGAAAGGCTGGAAAAATATTACGGAGAAAAATAGATGTGGCAGTTTTTCTATTTTAAGATTCTTAGAAAACTGACATGGGCAGATTTCTTTGACCGCTTTAAGCTGGTAATTGCTTTGCTCGTGATGGTTGTTATCTTCACGGTGGTTTTTTATAAATATGAAGAGGGCGTTACCTTATGGGATTCTCTCTGGACAGCCTATATTTCACTGACCACTGTTGGTTACGGGGATTTCTCCGCCAAAACATGGCAGGGAAGAACTGCAACTGTAATGGTTACATTCTTCGGCATCGGCTGTCTGGCCATGTTCGCAGGTGGTGTAGTTGAAAATATTATGGAAAGGAGATTGAGAAAAATGCGTGGTGAAATTGAATTCAAGGGGGAGAGTCATATCGTCATTATCAATGTGCCCTCTTATGATGAAATTATTGAACTCCTGAAAGAACTTGATTCCTGTAAAGAATATATGGGGTTCCCACGTGTTCTCATTGCGTCAAGTTTGCCTGGAAATGATGCTGAACTTCCCGGCATGATAATGAAGAATATCGATTCCTTCATTAAGGGAATGCCGTCGTCTATGGATACGCTGAAAAGAGCTAATCTGCAAAAAGCAAAGGCTTGTATTCTTGTCAGTAATATGTCCGAACCTTCATTGGATGATGTAAATACGATGACTGCCGGCATCATAGAAAAGAACTGGCCTCACATCATTACCGTGCTTGATTGCGTAAGAAAAGACACGATTGAAAACCTGGACCATTTCGGTATAGACGGTGGTGTTAACTCGATGAGTCTCCAGATGGGATTGCTCATACAGGAGTTAAAAGGTCCCGGCACATTTAACGTATATAGTCAGCTTTCATCGAATGGATGGGGACAGCAAATATACATTACCAAAGAAACTTATTCAAGCTGGGACGGTTCTTTTCAGGATATGACCATGGGATTGCTTAAAAAGGCCATCATCAAACTGGAATTTCCCGTTACTATTATGGGGATATACAAAAATGGCGGTAAAAGTGTAGAACTGAATCTTTCCAATGATTATAAGGTTGATGAAAATGATAAGATCATTTATATGGCGGAAAAACAATTTCCCTGGCTCAATGAGTCGGCAGAAATAACCAGGCTATGTAAAGAAATTTGATGACGCAGTCTAAGGTTTATAATAAGGACAAAAAATAAAAATTTGAGGAGGGGAGTAATGTCATACTTCGAAAAAGTTAAAGATATGGCGCAGGAACTCGGTTTCGTACCGGAGAATGAAAATATTGAGGAAGAGCTTTTTACTGTAAGTGACAGTGAAAATGGAATCAATTGCCTGGTGGTCGATTGTGAAGATCCTGTACTGGTTCTGGAAATGGTCGTTATGTCCTGCACGGACTCTGTTAACCCCGTCAGGTTGCTTCAGATGAACAGGGAAATGGTACATGGCGCATTTGTTCTCGATGATTCGGCACAAAAGGTTATATGGAGGGATACTTTGCAAATTGAGAATCTGGACCTCAATGAGTTGCAGGGTTCTATCAGCGCTCTATCTCTGGCGCTTAGTGAAAATGCCAATGAAATTATTCGTATGTCAAAAGGAGGGAAGTAAAATGAGTATATTCAACAGGCTCTTTAAAATAGGACAGTCAGAAGCTCATGCCGTTATGGACAAGTTTGAAGATCCTATCAAGATGACGGAACAGGGGATCAGGGATTTAAAAAATGATTTGAAAGATGCATTGCAATCCCTGGCCCAGGTTAAATCTCTTGCCATTCGAACCCGGCGTGAGGTAACGGATTCTAAAAAAGTTCTTGAAGATTACGAGCGAAAGGCAATGCTTCTTTTAACGCGTGGTAAAGAAGGTGCTCTTGAAATGTCTGAAGCTGAAAGACTGGCAACGGAGGCGCTGACGAAAAAAGAAGAAGTTTCCAGCCGGGCAGTAAGCCAGGAGCAAAACGCCAGGGAATACGAAGCAAAAGCGGCGCAATTGCAATCAAATGTGGAAAAGCTAAAAACCACTATCAGTAAATACGAAAATGATCTCATAACCCTCAAAGCGAGGGCAAAGACGGCTTCTGCTACAAAAAAAATCAATGAACAATTGGCAAAAGTAGATTCGTCGGGAACGATAGCAATGCTTGAAAAAATGAAGGCAAAGGTTGAGGAAGATGAATCTCTGGCTGAAGCTTACGGAGATATGGCAAGCATCGGCACGTCCATTGACAGTGAAATAGACAAAGCCCTTGATGCGCCTTCTCAGGTTGACAGCAGTGCTGCTACAAGGCTGGAATCGCTAAAAGCAAAAATGGGGATGTAAAAACTCCAATATGAAAAAGGAGGTACTTAATGGTTTTTGGTTTTTTTAAAAAAAATAAAAAAGAAGAAGAGGATAGCTCTTTAGTCTCCTCTGACCCTACAGTGCTGGATATCAAAAAAGGGTGGACCATCGATTTTTATGATTCTTTTATTCTCAAAGGATTTCCACTGGAAAATTTTAATATCCTGGAAGAAGGTCCCTATGAGGTTGTGGGCGCCAATAAAACAACGTACACAACGGAATATACATTAAGAGGGGGCAAAGGGGATGCAATTTTGGAAGTTGAAAAAAAAGGGGGAAGGAATATTTTGTTAATTCAGACAGGTCTTGAGAGTTATCCCTCACTTTTGCCGGCTATGAGAAAGGCATGGAAAAGGGACTGTGATGAATTTGAATTTAAAGGAGTCAAATACTATCTCGTTGATAGTGGAGAAGAGGAAGATGATGGGGAGGAGTGTGATTACTGGGATTACTATTCCGATCCCATTAATGATGGGAATAAACTTTTTATAGGTGTTCAGGATTATGGTGATCCCGGTGACGCGGAACTTGAGTTTTATGTCGGTTTTGAAATTCCGGAAAGGTCTGTTAAAGAGATAGTCCCGGCATAAATAAAAAAGGCCATTTTGTTACTTTGAAATTGGAAAAGCAGAATGGAAAAAGGGGGTTAAAGCGCAGGTGAATTTGTATAAATAAACAGCAGGGAACTGGATGAGAGATGAAAGCAAAAAAGGCCTTGCTTTCTCGCTGCAATTTCCTAAGTCCGACAGACTCCCAGGTCCAGTTTTTTCCCTGATTTCAACATCTCAGTAATTTTTTTCCCCGGAAGTGGCCGGCTGAAGTAATAGCCTTGCATCTCGTCACAGTTGTGTTTGAGAAGGAAATCAAGGTGCTTCCCCGTTTCCACTCCTTCGGCAACGACCTTAAGGCCCAGGCTATGAGAAAGGGAAATGACGGCTTTTGTAATAGAGGCGTCATTTTCATTGGTTGTTATATCACGAACGAATGATTGATCAATTTTCAATGCGTCAATTTTGAATTTTTTTAGATAGCTCAGTGATGAATAACCGGTGCCGAAGTCATCGATGTAAAGCTGTATGCCGAGACTGCTTAATTTTTTTATTTTTTTCATCATTTCATCGACATCATTCATGAGGATGCTTTCCGTGATTTCAAGGCCCAGCATGGATGGGGGCAGCCCTGTTTCTTCCAGTATGGAGATGACTGTTTCAACAATATCATTGAAGAGGAATTGGCGTCCTGACAGATTAACGGCTATATTCAGTGTGTTAAAACCGGCGTCCCGCCATTTTTTTGCCTGCTCGCAACTTTTACGCAAAATGGTCTCACCGAGGGGAACGATGAGGCCTGTTTCTTCGGCAATGGGAATAAAGTCGCCCGGTTCGATAAAACCGCCTGAAGTTTGTTGCCACCGGGCAAGGGCCTCCAGTCCGACAATGGTTCCATCAAACATACTTATTTTGGGCTGGTAGTAGACAATGAACTCATCTCTGTCAAGGCCTCTTCTTATTTCATTTTCTACAGAAAGAAATTTAAGGGCGCTCAGGTTCATTTCTTCGGCATAGAGCCTTGAAGAGGCTCCCCCGGCTTCTTTGGCCCTTCGCATGGCCGCATTGGCGTTTATCATAAGTGTGTCAAGTTCATTGCCATCATCGGGATAGAGGGTAATGCCGATACTGGCAGATGCATGGAGATCAAGTTCGTCAATTTTGAAAGGTTCGGAAAAGGAGTTAAGAACCCGGTTGGCTACCCTGACAGCATCATTCTGATTGCTGAAGGCTTCGAGGATGATGGCAAATTCGTCACCGGCAAAACGGGTGACCGTATCCGTTTCCCATAAGATGCTCTCAAGTCTTGCGGCAACACCCTGAAGCAGTTTATCGCCTGCCGGATAGCCGAGGCTTTCATTGATATTCTTGAAACGGTCGAGGCCCACGAACAAAAGGCAGACCATGTTTCCTTCATCGGAGGCGCGATTCAGGGCCTGGTTCAAGCGGTCCTTGAAGAGGACCATATTGGGCAGCCCCGTCAGTCCGTCATAGTTGTTTTTGTACTTTATCTGTTCTTCACTTCTCTTTAAATCCGTCAAATCATGGAATATGGAAACAAATTTCTTTATTTTGCCGTCACCATCTTTTATGGCCGAAATAGTTAACTGCTCGGGATAGGCTTCGCCACTTTTCCGCCTGTTCCATATTTCTCCATGCCAATAGCCATCTTTAAGAAGGGTGTGCCACATATTTTTAAAAAATTCCTTGTCATGCCTGTCGGAACGAAGCATGTTGGGGTTTTTCCCGATGGCCTCTTCCGCCCTATAACCGGTAATGGAGGTAAAGGCCTTGTTAACAAGTTCTATATTCCCTTTTTCATCGGTAACGAGAAGCCCTTCGATGGCGTTATCAAAAACTTCTGCGGCGAGTATAGACCTGTCCTGGTATATTTTGAATTCCGTCAGATCCTGAACGGTACCCATCATGCAAAGCGGTTTTCCCTTATTATCCCGGCTTAATTCAGCCTGCTCCTGGACGATTTTTACCGCGCCATCCTTTAATAAAATTCTGTGGTCTATACAGTAAGGTCGCTTGCCGGCCAGGGCTTCGTCAACGGCATCCAGGACACTCTTTCTGTCATCAGGGTGCACGCGCTCCAGGAAGGCCTCGTAGCTGGCGCCGAATTCGTTTTTATCCATTCCGAAGATGCGGTACGTTTCTTCCGACCATAGGAGTTTATTGGTTGTAATGTCCCACTCCCAGTGGCCGAGATGGGCTATCTTCTGGGCCTTGGAATGCCTTTCCTTGCTCTGGCGCAAGGCTTTCTCCGCTTCTTTAAGGGCTGTAATATCGTTTATGATGCCCGTAAACATTCTTGTTTTACCGATGTACATTTCACTGACCGTAATAAAGGCAGATAGAGTACTCCCGTCTTTTCTCACTG
The DNA here is from genome assembly GCA_029860075.1 of Deltaproteobacteria bacterium. Classification (NCBI taxonomy): domain Bacteria; kingdom Pseudomonadati; phylum Myxococcota; class Myxococcia; species Deltaproteobacteria bacterium. The sequence continues at coordinate 46,980 of JAOUBX010000018.1, forward strand.
CCGGGGCTTCCCGTCCGATACCGATAATCTTTTTTTCTCCACTATTAAGGTAGTTTTCAAGATAGGTGTTGTGTTCACTTTTGAAAGGTTCAGGCATGAGAATGGAAACATTGGATCCTATCACTTCTCCCTCCTCGTAACCGAACATCTTTTCTGCGGCAGGGTTGAATGAAAGGATCGTTCCCTTGTCATCAATGGTGACGATACCGCTGACGGCCGTGTTGATAATGGATTCATTCCAGGCCCTGCTTTTTTGAAGCTCTTCTTCCGCCTTTTTTCTCTTCGTAATATCGCTGGATATCATGATGAGACTGGAAACCTTTTCCTTGTTATCTCTTATGGGGCCCAATTTGGCTGCCCACCATTTTTTATGGCCATTCTCATCCCTGGAGTCATATTCAAAGGCGCTCGTTTCTCCTTTTTTTGCCTCACTGAATGCAGATTGGAGCGCATCTTTGCAGTCAGGTGATGCAAGATCGATAAGGTCCATAAGGGTAAGGCGGGATTTATTGTTAATACTGTTTAGCTTGAGCCCGGTAGGGTTCATATACTCAACATTACCGGAAAGGTCCAGCTGGTATATGCAGTCAGAGGAGTTTTCGATCAAGCTGCGGAATTTTTCCTCGCTGCTGCGAAGCATGGTTTCCATTTCGTACTTGGAAAGGGCAATTTCAAGAGCGGTATAAAGCTGAATATCTTCAAAAGGTTTTAGCAGGTATCCGTAGGCGCCGACAGCTTTTGCCCTGTTGAGCGTTTCATCGTCTGCGTAGGCTGTTAAAAATATGATGGGAATATCGGATTTTAATCTTATTCGGCGAGCGGTGTCAATACCGTCAATCATCCCTTCCAGGTTGATGTCCATGAGGATGAGTTGAGGCTCGACTTCTTCTGCTCTGATTATTGCATCTTTACCTGATGACAGGACTGCGGTAACAGAGTATCCTTTATTTTCCAAACACTTTCGGATATATAATGCGGTGAGTCCCTCGTCTTCAACGATCATTATGCCAGCCATAAACTGCCCTTCTTTTCCCGGTAACCCTTAACGCTATGACTCATTTCAATCTTTGACCATTTTAATACGATGCACTGCTGACAAAAAGGGTTCCAGTTAAATCAATGAAATTACATATAAAAGCCCCCACCTTTTTAAATAACTAAAATTTTTTGTAAGGAGAAATGTTGCATTCTCCAGGACAATGGTCTGCCCTTAAAAGTGTGAGATTACAAAATAATCATTAATTTGTAAAACAATACTTTTAAAAAGGTTTAATTTTCCGGGTTAGCTCTTTTGCAGCCGCGCCACTTTGAAACATTGAAAATCAAAAAGCGGTATTTAACCGAAGAGACTGGACCCGGTTAAATTAAGATGGTAAAGTAACGGTTTTTTGGCTGTCTTTTAGATGCCGGTCACAAGTTATTAGCGGTTTCCTCATATATTAGCTATGGAGTTAAAGCGCAGATGAATAAATTATTGACAAAAGAGAGTAAACCGGAAAGGACATACCTTGAAGCCGGGGTTATCCCTGACGGTAAAAGGGCTATGGCCCTCCTTGCAATGGTTGCCTTCGGTCTCTGGCTTGACCGCTTTTCACCGCTTTGGGGGCAGGTTGCGGCCGGTTTTCTCTTCTGGGGATTATTTATCTCTATTTATCACCGTATGCCCGCAGAAAGCAGGGGCTTGTTAATGAGCTGCCTCATTATCGCTACATTGGGAGAGATATTCTGCTCTCTTGTCTGGCAGCTCTACGATTACAGGCTTTACAATATTCCTCACTATGTTCCCCCGGGCCATGTGCTTGTTTTTCTCCTGGGAAGTGCTCTTGCTTCCCGAATTTCGCCTAAAGTCGTATGGATTGTTCCTCTTCTGACGGCGCCTTACGTCATTGCAGGCTATGTAATGGGATTCGATGAATTTGGAATCATACTTTTCCTTATGTTTATGGCCTGCATGATTGCTGAAGACGATAAACGGCTTTATGCAACCATGTTCCTTGTCTGCCTGGCCCTTGAAATCTATGGAACGCTGCTTGGAAACTGGGTCTGGAAACCTGCCGTTCCTCTCTGGGGACTCAGCAACACAAACCCGCCGGTAGCGTCGGGCGCTTTCTATTGTGTGCTTGATTTCCTTATGCTTAGGGCCATGCTGGCTTCAAGGCCAGTTGCTGTCTTCTTTGCAGATATAATAAATAAGGCAGGAAAGAGGATAAGAGAGATATTCCGCCCGGAAGAAACCTTTCCGGCCAATTATGAACTTGCCGCAGAAGAGTATGAGGATCGTTAGTTTTTTTTAGCCTTATGATTGCCGCTATTAATAACTTCAATATGGCCTATGAAGACGAGGGAGAGGGGAGGGCCATCGTTCTTATCCACGGTTTCCCGCTTTGCCGGAAGATGTGGAAGGCACAGGCTGACTTTCTCGTTGATCATGGATACAGGGTAGTTACTCCTGATCTAAGAGGTTTTGGAGAAAGTGAAGCCCCTGCCGGTGGTTATGGCATGTTTCAACTGGCTTCCGATGTGGCGGCCCTTCTCGATTTTCTCGAAATTGACAGCGCCGTTGTCGGCGGCATGTCTATGGGAGGCTATGTTCTTCACTCTCTTCTCGACCATTTCCCGGAAAAGGTTGCCGCTGCCATATTCATTGTGACGCGAAGTGTGGGTGATTCCCCGGAAGGAAAGAAAGTGCGAACATCCTTTGCCAGGAGCGCTGTCAATGGTGATGTTAAAGCCGTAGCCGACTATTTTGAACCTGCGCTTTTTTGTGCCCGTACATTAGAAGAAAACCCTCAACGGGTCCGTATGGTCAGAAAATGGATGGAGAACACGTCACCACTTTCAATGGCCGGCGCCCTTATCGGGATGAGAGAGAGAAAAGATTACCTTTCACAATTGAGGACTTTTAATGTTCCATCGCTGGTTATCGGTGGGGAACTCGATAGCTGCATATCTCCCGATCATGCAAGAGAGACGGCAAAGGGCCTCCCGGAGGTAGACCTGGAGATTATTTCAGGTGTGGGTCATATGGCTAATATGGAAGCGCCCGAGGCTTTTAATGATGCTCTGCTTCAGTTTCTCAACAGGATTGAAGGCATACGGGGAACCCCTAAAATAATATGAGGAGTTTTGTAATGAGAAAAATATTAGCGCTTATTATACTGATCTTCCCGGTTGCTGTTTGGGCTGAAAGTAAAGATGCCATCGATATCAGGGATGAAATGACGATGAGAGAGTTTACCGGGGCAGGCCTTGATAAACTGAGCCCCGGAGAGATTGAGGCGCTCAATAAGTGGCTTGGCGCCTTTGTCTCCGGGACATCGGCAAAAGGTGATGAAGGGGAAGAAGAGGCCCGAGAAGAGGCCGGAGAAGAGCCAAAAAAGAATAAAAAGAGCTTTTGGGGATCGCTCTTTAGCGGAGCTAAATATAAGATTTACAAGATTGAGAAGGTAGAATCGGATCATCATTTCAGGATTAATAAGAATCCCTATACCTCTACCAGTGTCTGCCCCGGCTATGCAACAGGGGATGAAGTTATCTTTACGGAAGGCAGGGCCGACGGAATGTGTGACAATGCAGAATTTTCAAGGCCGGACGGAAGGGATTCCTGTGAAGTTTTTTGCCGTTAGAATTTTTTCCCATAATAGTAAGACTCAATTTGCAGGGTAAACACTATGTATAAATTATGGCTGCTGTCGTCAGCTCTCTTTGGACTTTTGACTGTTGCTCTCGGCGCCTTTGGCGCCCATGCCCTTAAGGATGTTCTTGAGGCTTACGGGAAATCGATCTATGAAAAGGCGGTTCATTACCAGATGTTTCATGCCCTGGCCCTTATGGGTGTAGGCCTTTTGCAGAAAAATTTTGAAGAGATCAATTTTTCTCCCGCAGGGTGGGCCTTTTTGGCAGGGGTTATCCTTTTTTCAGGCAGTCTCTATCTTCTTGCCGTCACTCAAATCAGATGGCTTGGCGCCATCACACCCATCGGTGGGACAGCGTTTATAATCGGCTGGGCATGGCTCATTTATCTGCTGTCAAAGATCTGAGACAAAAAAATAGTATAAATCCTGTTTCACAGGAAAAGCAGCTCAAGCTGAACCTGTTGCCTTTACGCTTACATGCACTAAATGTGTTTGCCCCTGTTAGACTGCATTTGTTCCGGCATTGATTTCATTAATGCCCCTTCTCTCAGGTCTGACGGCAGTGAAATGTTTTTTGTTGATGTGAAAATTAATTCGAGCGGCGGCACGCCACATCTGGATGCACAACCCCGTTATGTGAAGAAAAAGAGCCCTTAAAGAGGGGCTTTGGGTTTTTTCCTATAGCCAATCAAGGCTTTTCCCCTCAATATTTTTTTCAATATCTGCTATACTGAGACAGTTACAACCTTTTTCTATAAATAGAGAGAAGCTCCGGGAAATCAGCAAAGTTACGTGAAAATAGCGTCTAAATTATTTATTATTCTTCTATTCATTTCAGGGTGTGCGACTCGAAGCATTCCTCATGAAGATTCCTATAGCAGAACTTATAGGGAGCCCCCTCCTCCCGAGGAGATTATCAGAAGGGACCCCATGAAGGAGCTTGGCAGGGAGTTTCTCCTGGAAGCGAAAAAAGAGTTGGAATTTGTGACGGACCTGGAAATCGTTTCAATGGTTAACAGTGTTGGGAAAGAGCTTGTTGCCGCTGCGGGAAGTGACCCCGACTATTATAATTTTTTTGTTATAAGAGAAAACAGGATTAATGCCTTTGCCGTTCCGGGAGGCTATATTTTTGTTTATGACGGGCTCATAAAAAACCTCAACAGCATAGAAGGTCTGGCCGGTGTGCTTGCTCATGAAATTGCTCATGTAGAGAGAAACCATCACTTCAAGGATGCAAGGAAAGTTGCGCTGGCGGATATTGCGACCATTGCCGGGATTATTTTAGGCGGTCTTGCCGGGGGAAGCCAGCCGGAGGCTTCAATTGCCATTGCAGAGGCGTCGAATATATCCTATAAGCTCAAGCTCAGCAGAGAGCATGAAGAAGATGCCGACCTCTTTGCATTGCGCTATCTTCGTAAAAGCCGGTATCATCCCTCGGGATTGTCCGATTTTTTTAAAAAATTATCTCATCAGGAGAGGCTCTATTCTACTGATGTAATACCTACTTACCTTTCCACCCATCCCGGTGTTATCGAACGTCAGGTAATCGTTGAAGCGCTTATAAAAGACCTCCCTGCTCCGGAAAAGGCGGTAAAGAGGGGTAAGTGGGACTGGGAAAAAATAAGAACCATGATCAAAGGTGTTTATAACGATGGCTTTGATATGCAGGGAACTTATGATCAACGGCCTGATGACAGGAAGTATTTTTTAAAGGGTATCTATGCCTTCAGCGCCAATGATTATAAACGCGCTATTGAAAACCTTGAAAAAGCGATAGAAATAAATCCCTATGACGCTCAATATTACGCCCACCTTTCGAGTGTCTATATGCAGGCACAGAAAAAAGAGAAAGCCAGGGAAGTAGCCTTAAAATGTATAAGTCTTTCGCGATCTTACTCTGCACCCTTCATCGTGCTTGGCATCGACGCAAAGGAGAGTTCACAGCATCTTTCCGCCGAAGAATACCTGACGGAAGCATTAAAGTTAAGTCCCAATAATTCCTTTGTTTATTATCATCTGGCGGGCGTTTATCATGACCTTGGCCGGCCTGACCTGAGCCGCTACAACCTGGCTGAATATTATCGGCTTAATATTGATCCCGAGAATGCTGTCAGGCAGTTAATGATGGCGCTGGAAGAGCCTCATGGTGATGAATTCGGAGCGATGGTCAGAAAAAAAATAGACAGGTTAAGAAGAGAAGGCATGTAGGAGGAGAACAGCTTGGAGGGCTTTGATTTTCAGCTTGTCATTGATTTCTGGTTTCACGAGATAGCGCCTGCCAGCCGATGGAAAAAGGACCCTTCTTTTGATGCGCTTATCAGGAAAAGGTTCTTATCATTTCATACTGCCGCCGCAGGTGGTGAACTCTTTCACTGGAGAGAAGAGCCTGAAGGAAGGCTTGCCGAAATAATAATCCTTGACCAGTTTTCGAGAAATATATTCAGGGGGAAGCCCGCTTCCTTCCTTTATGATTCCATGTCTCTCATTCTCGCCCAGGAGGCGCTTGCCGCAGGTATTGACTCGGCCCTGCCACCTGATAAAAAGGCATTTATCTATATGCCCTTTATGCACAGTGAATCAGCTCTAATTCATGAAATAGCCCTGAAACTTTTTAGTCAGCCCGGACTTGAATCAAACCTGGACTGGGAGATTAAGCATAAAGCCGTTATTGACCGGTTCGGCCGTTATCCGCATAGAAATGAAATTTTAGGAAGAAAGTCGACGACGGAAGAACTGGCTTTTCTTGCTCAGCGGGGATCATCTTTTTGAGTTTGTTTTAGTGTTATGATTCGCTTTACCAGGATAGCCAAATTGAACCGTCCAGCTTGTTCGATTCGTTGTTGGCGCTGTCAATCAACCAGATTTTGTAAGGTAACCTTTGAGCGGCTGACGTGTTAATTGTTATAAGAAAATCAACTGAACCTGATGTGCCAAGGCCAACTTTTGGATAGGGCCTGAACTGAGGCTTGCCTGCCTGGAGGGCTCTTCCGACAGCGCCCCTGGTCTTGATATGGAAATATCCGGTGTAGGGCCGGGTCCCGCAGCAGGCGTTAATCTGGAACCTGGTTCAACACTGCTGCTTGCCTTCAAAGGTGGCTTTCTTTATACCCATTTTGAAGGTGACGGCAAATACAGCTCCGGCGGCTATAAAGATGAATATGAAATCAGCAGCGGGCAAGGTTTTGTCAGCTTTGCCCTAATGTTCAGGTTTGGTGAAGAGTAAATTTTTCTTTTGCCCGTATAATTAGCCTCTTTTTAAAGAGAGTTCTAGAATATTTTCTTTATACCACGCACGGCCTGACGGATTCTGTGCTCATTTTCAACAAGACCGAATCGCACAAATTCATCACCATACTCACCAAAGCCGATACCCGGTGAGGCAGCGACTTTTGCCTCCTTAATGAGGAGCTTGCTGAATTCGAGTGATCCCATCTCCTTGAACTGGTCCGGAATCTCAGCCCAGACAAACATGCTGGCCTTCGGTTTTTCAACCTGCCAGCCGATCCTGTTCATCCCTTCGACGAGGACATTTCTCCTTTTTCTGTAAGTTTCGCATATTTCCTGTACACAGTCCTGCGGGCCGTTGAGGGCCACTGTGGCTGCTATCTGGATAGGCTGGAACATGCCGTAATCGAGGTAGCTTTTGATTCTTCCAAGGGCGTTGATGATCCTCTTGTTTCCCACACAAAAACCGACTCTCCAGCCGGGCATATTATAGCTTTTGGAAAGGGTAAAAAACTCGACGCCCACATCCTTTGCCCCTTTGGCCTGCATAAAGCTCGGCGCCTTGTACCCGTCAAATACGATATCGGCATAGGCAAGATCGTGAATAACAATAAGATCATGTTCCCTGGCAAAGTCGACGACCTTTTCAAAAAAATCGAGTTCTACAACAGCCGTCGTTGGATTGTGGGGAAAGTTTAAAAGGAGTATCTTCGGTCTCGGCCAGCTTTGCTTGAAAGCATCGAGAAGGTCTGCAAAAAAATCTCTTCCCGGAGCTGTCGGTATACTTCGTACGTCCCCGCCGGCAATGACGACGCCGTAGGTATGGATTGGGTAAGTCGGATTAGGGACGAGCACAAGATCGCCCGGCGCAATAATAGCCAGCGTCAGGTGAGAGAGTCCTTCCTTCGAACCGATGGTTGCGATGGCTTCCGTTTCAGGGTCGATATCGACATCATACCTGTTTTTGTACCAGTTGCTGATGGCCTTTCTAATCCCGGGGATGCCCTTTGAGAGGGAGTAGCGGTGGTTTCTCGGGTCTTGCGCTGCCTCTACCAATTTGTCAACGATATGCCGGGGTGTCGGGTTGTCGGGATTTCCTATCCCGAAATCAATAATGTCCTCACCCTGGCGTCTTTTCTCCATCTTGTATTTATTGACAATGTCAAAAACATAAGGCGGCAGTCTCTTTATCCTGTAAAACTCTTCCAAAGTCTTCCTCTTTTTTAGATTGATTATTTAGTTTTCATCGGTCAAGGGTGCTTTTTCGCAATCTCTACGTCAATCTTCGGTTTTGCTTGTGCCATGTACAGTAGTACAACTCGGCGAAACCCTTGATTTCCTTGACCTTGCAAAAAATCCCTCCTTTCCGAATTGAAAACATAGTTTGATTCATTATAGTTTCTGGATGGACACTATTTAATATTGTCTATTGATGATTGTTTATCTTTGCCCTTTTTCGTGAAGAAACAAAAATTGACAATTAAGAATCAATGGACATCCTGAACTCTTCAGCATTGAAGGAACTTCTAACAAGGGGGCCGGAAAAAATGCCTGCAAAGCCCATCTCCTTTCCGATGCATTCAAGCTCCTTAAAAACTTCCGGTTTAACATATTCAACAACCTGAAGGTTGTTCTTCGTTGGTCTCATGTACTGTCCTATCGTTACGAGGTCGCAGCCGGCATTTTTAAGATCTTCCAGCAGGGTGATTACCTCATCCCTTTTTTCGCCAAAACCCAGCATAAGCCCTGATTTTGTCATTATGGACGGGTAGCTTTTCTTTACATGTCTAATAAGGTCAAGGGACCTTTCATATTCCGCCCGGGGCCTTACTTCAGGGTAAAGGGACGGAACGGTTTCGACATTATGGTTGTAGACATCCGGTCCTGCATGGCATACCCTGTCTATGGCCTCAATATCCCCCCCGAAATCGGGGGTCAGCGCTTCGATGGAAGAATCACTCAGCAATTTCCTGATAGCGTCTATGGTATGGGCGAATTGTTTCGATCCGCCATCGGGAAGATCATCACGTGTTACCGATGTTATAACTACATATTTGGCTCCCATCCTTGCCGCTGCCGCTGCGACTTTTTGCGGTTCATCAGGTTCCGGCGGAAGGGGACGTCCCTCTTTTACCGAGCAGAAGCCGCACCCCCTGGTGCAGTAATCTCCAAGGATAAGAAAGGTCGCTCTTTTCTGCTCAAAACATTCACCCAGGTTAGGGCATCTCGCTTCTTCACAGACGGTGTGCAGGTTGTTTTCCCTTAAAATCCGTTTGAGGTCTGCCACCTTTTCGCTTTTTCCAACTTGTCTTTTTAGCCATGGCGGAAGGCGTTTATCTTTTGATTCAGCGGCGATCATAAATGCGCTATATTACTTTATATTCGCATTGTCCGTCAAAGGTTTTATACTCTTTTTATAGCATATAAAATAGAGTTATCCAAATCCTTGACCTCCTTCAAGGGGACTGATATCTTTGTAGGGTAAAACTAAATTTTTATATTGAAAGAGGTAAAGGAATGACCAGGCAAAAAGAGGTTGTTGGAATTCTTGTCGGAGGCGGACCGGCGCCCGGCATTAATGGTGTTATCAGCGCCGTTGCCCTTGAGGCGATAAATAAAGGGAAAAAGGTAGTCGGTATTTACGACGGCTTTAAGGGCCTCCTTAAAGACCCTCTTGATACGGTTGAGTTGAGCATAGATGATGTGTCGAGGATCCACTTGAGCGGAGGTTCGGCTCTCAGGACTTCGAGAGAGAATCCGACAAAAGAGCATAACAAAATGGCAAAGGTTCTCGATAACCTTAAAAAACTCGATATCAAGTATCTTGTTACCATCGGCGGTGATGATACGGCATTCTCTTCCAGCAGGGTTGCGGCCGCTGCCAATGGCGAGATAAAAGTGGCCCATGTACCCAAAACCATAGATAATGATCTCCCTCTTCCCGGTATGGCTTCAACCTTTGGTTTCCAGACGGCGAGGCATGTGGGCGTCAATATTATGAAGAACCTTATGGAAGATTCAAGAACGACGAGCAGGTGGTATGTCATCGTCGCCATGGGAAGAAAGGCAGGGCACCTGGCGCTGGGCATAGGGAAGGCTTCAGGGGCGACCTGCACAATTATTCCCGAAGAGTTTAAGGAAGGCGTGATTACCCTTAATGATGTCTGTGATATTATTGAAGGGAGCATGATAAAGAGAAAGGCCGGCGGCAAGGTTAACGGCGTTGTTGTCCTGGCCGAAGGCCTTGCGGAAAGGTTCAATCCCGATGACCTGGCAGACCTTAAAAATGTAGAACGAGACGAGCATGGTCATATACGCCTTGCGGAAGTAAGTCTTGGCAAAGTGGTCAAAGAGGAGTTGCAGCGCCGCTTCCTTGAAATGGGGGAGAAAATTACCATTGTTACAAAGGACATCGGTTATGAACTAAGATGCGCGCCACCCATACCTTTTGATGCCGAATATACACGGGATCTCGGTTTTGGGGCCATTACCTTCCTGCTAAAGGGGGGCACCGACGCGCTCATTACCATGCACGAGCAGAAATTGATTCCCATCCCCTTTGATGAAATGATCGATCCCATGACAGGGAAAACGGCAGTCCGGATGGTTGATGTTAATACGGAATCCTACGCCGTGGCAAGAAAATACATGATTCGTCTCGAAACGGAAGATTTTAGAGGGGGCGAGTGGACGGAGAAACTTGCTGCTGCGACGCATATGAGTATTGATGAATTTAAGGAGCGTTTCGGCTATTTGAAGTAAAGGAAAAAAAGGATAATTTTATAAGGGCTGCGGCATATGAAATGTTGCAGCCCTTTTTTCAGGGCTTTTTATCTGCATTCGCCTGTCATAATAACCATTGCCTTGCTCTTCCCGGTTAACCTGTTTATACCCCGAAAAATATATCAATGCTGTTTGCATGGGAAAAAATGTTTGTTAAACTTAAAAAAAGGTAACTTGTCTGCGCCGTTGGTCCTCCCCGTCAATATTACATCAATAAGTAAGTTACGAAAGCTTACTCGAAAGTGACTCAACTCGTCTCCAGCGACACCACAATAAAATGAGCAAGTTACGTTAATTTACCGGGAAGCGCGGTGAAGGAAGCTTGTTGTTGCCGCGCAAAATGAAAAAGTCCTGTTCCAAAGAAAACCGGAGAAAGCAAGTGATAAAACAGGGCCGTCGGCCCGGTCCGGCTGCAACTCAATCAAGTCGTTTTTTGTGAGATATATTGATGGGATTTTATTCACGGATTTTATTTCCATTGGCATATGATTCTTTGGTGTCGTCACCGATGAAGGATAAAGCTCGCCGCGCGCTTCTGTCCGGGGTTAAAGGAGAAATATTGGAAATTGGTTTTGGTACAGGCTTAAACCTTCCAAATTATCCATCCCATGTTAAAAAAGTTACTGCTGTTGACAGGAATGCAAGCATGAATGCAAGGGCTGAAAAAAGGATTAAGGGGGCATCAATTATCGTTGATAGTTATGTGTTAAATGCCGAGAGTTTGCCCATGAAGAATGACACCTTTGATAGTGTTGTAACTACTTATACACTATGCACTATAAACAATATCGATTCCGCATTAACCGAAGTCTATCGGGTTTTGAAACCGGGCGGCCGTTTCTTTTTTTTAGAGCATGGCCTGAGTAATGACCCGAAAATACAAAAATGGCAGTATCGGCTTAATCCCATACAAAGTTTTTTTGTAGATGGTTGCCGACTTACCCGAAACATAAGGCACCTTATTGAACAAGCTGATTTTAATTTGCTTGAACTGGACGAATATTATATTGATGATGATTCAAAAGTTCACGGATACACATATCAGGGCGTTGCAGAAAAGGCTAAATAGCCTGTTTTTGTGACAGGATAATCGGCAGTTTCGTTTTTGAAAAATTCAAACTTTCGGCTAATGATGCGCCGGGAATAAAAAATGTCAGCAATCGTCTTTATTGATGCCCCGACAACTCCGGAAGAGCGTATCGGGAAATTATCCGGAATTGTAAACTTATCGAGGGACAGGCCTCATATAGGAATTCTTATATTAGCTGCAATAGCCCGCGAGAATGGCTGGAAAACATCAGTAATCGATCCTTATCCATTCCAATGGTCGGATGATGAAATAGTTGCAAAAGTAAGGCCACTCAAACCTGACATAATAGCAATTTCTGCTCATACCTTAGGCATTATCAATGCTGACCGTCTGGCTGCATTATTGAAAGATGTATTACCTGGCACCCCTGTTATTATTGGCGGGCCACATGTAACGTCAGTTCCATTTGAAACACTTTTGGAGTTCCATAATTTTGATGTGGCTGTAATCGGTGAAGCAGAAGACACACTCATGGAGTTATTAGATACTCTGATAACAAAACCCACTGACGAGAATTTAGGCAAGGTAAAAGGCATTGCTTTTCGCAGCGCTTCGCAAAAGATAGTCGTTAATCCGCGTCGCCCCTTTAAGGAGGATCTTGATTCGCTACCTATGCCGGCGTGGGACTTATTGCCGGAATATCCACTTCGTTACAGCCCCTCTTTAGCTACCGGTTCCGGCACAAGACTGACAGGTTCATTGTTCACGTCAAGAGGTTGTCCCTGGAAATGTGAATTTTGTGATAGAGGAGTCTTTGGCAGTAAATATAGAACTTTCTCGCCAAAATACATAATGCGGCAAATTCTCCACCTTTATCATAATTATGGTGTTCGTGAAATAATGTTCAGTGATGATGTTATTTTTGCAGATAAAAAAAGGATAACGGACCTTGCCCGGATGCTTATTGAAGCTAAATTAGACCTGCGCTGGGAGTGCATGGCAAGAGTTATTGACGCTGACGAGAAAATGTATCAACTCATAAGAAAATCCGGTTGCTTTGAAATTTCATATGGTATAGAAAGCGCACCCGATACGGTTTCAAAATTAATATCAAAACCGATTAAACAAGATGATGTGGATAAGGCAATTAGAATAACCCAAAGGGCAGGCATCCGGGCCAGAGGATATTTCATTTTTGGCCTGCCGGGGCATACTAAAGAGACGCTTGAGCTAACAAGCCGATACATAATGAATTCAGGGTTGGATGATGTTGCTATTTTTACATGTACGCCATATCCCGGCTCAGACCTGTATTCCAGCGCAGAAAAATATGGTGTCTTTAAGCGCAGGTTTAATAGAATGAATAATATAGAGACTATCTTTGTTCCATATGGTTTAACTGAGGAATATATTGAAAGCTTACGAGAAAGTACTATGAGAGCTTTTTATTTAAATTCAGGATTCATATTAAAGTGGACCCTCCGTTATATTCGCGAGAATAGCTGGAAAGAGTTATTCAGGCGCAGCAGGATGTATACAAATTTTCATAAAGCAATTCTCTCTGAAATGGTTTCCGGCTTTGGCAGAGGCGCATAATACAGGATTGTTTTTTATGGAAAAACTGGAAGTGCCAACAAGGGTAAATGACCGAAAATTTATTTCAGGCGGTGGCAAGGTAGTGGAGATAAGCCGGACAGGGCGGGAAAGTTTTTTCTGTCCATGCCGTGCAATTTACTGCTCCCTGTGGGCAAAAGAAACCTGCCCATCCTTCTAGGCTAACTGCGGTATGATTCAATTCGGAAAGGAGGGAGTTTTTGCAAAGTCAAGAAAATTAAGGGTTTCGCCGAGTTGTACGACTGTACATGGCACAAGCAAAACTGAAGATTGACGCAGAGATTGCGAGAAAGCACCCTTGACCGATGAAAACTAATTATGAAGACTTATGCTATTTCTCGATAACATTCAAAATGTACTGTTAACAGGGCAGAAATCGTATTTTTTGTAGCTTCTAGTGTCAATAAATAGTCAATATTTGATTGACATGTGGCAAACTCCTGTATTAAATAGAGAGGGATGAGGTTGTATGTGTTTTTTGGTGAGTTTTTATTCTCTGCAATAGCGGTTTTGTCCAATCTGAATTTCTGACATAAAAAAACAAATTTAATTGTACATGCCATATGGATATTTACTGTAAGACATGTGACAAAATTCTTGGCTGCTACCCCGATGAAAAAATCCCGCCTAATGTTAAGGGCTACACCATCTGTAAGTTCTGCGGTGAACAAATAGAAATTTTAAGGAAGGCGAAAGAAACTAAGGATTCCTTAAGGCGAAAAAGTGTCTTGCTGTTTATTTTATTGTTACTTTTCGTCCTTTACTTCTCTCAAGATCATATTAATAACCTTCTGTTAACAAAGGAAGAAAAAATCAACTCACTTCATTTAGAAGGCAATGCATTATTCAGCCAGGGCAAGTACATAGAAGCACGCGAAAAGTGGCTGGAAGAGATAAAGCTGGATGATAATAGCCCAAATACGTGGAATAATATCGGGATGACTTTTACCTCTCTTGAAGAGTATGAAAAGGCCATTCCATATCATGAGAAAGCGATACAAATCAATCCCGGATTTGGACATGGTTATTACAGCCTGGGCCGAGCGCTCCAATTCTTAAAGCGCTTTGAAATGGCTAAAAAAAACTATTTTCTTGCGCTTAAAAATAATTATAAAAGGCCGGATCTTTATTATAGTTTGGCAAATATCTACAAGCGCTCGAAGGATTGTGAAAATGCGACAGATGCTTATTTAAATGTTATCAAACGTAAAAACTCCTATCCCTGGGCGCATTATTTTTTGGGAAAATGTTATGAGTCATTAAAGAAGTATGATTCTGCAAGGATGGCCTACAGGAAAGAAGCTGAACTAAATGCTGATAATGCCCTTGCCTCCGGGATTGCAGTAATCGAGATGGATATAAATATTAATCCTGATAATGTCGGCACTGATACCTATTTCGAATTGGGAAGGAAATATGGAATGCTCATGCATGTTGATAATATGAATAAATCTTTAGACGCTTTTTACAAGGTATTATTATTGGATTATTTCTATCCTTCCGTTCATTATGAAATCGGTAAAATTTATAAAAGGATGGGGTCGTCAGGCTTCGCTATGCCAAACTTTAAGTATGCTATTAGCGAGTATAAAATTGAACTGGCAAATAATCCTTCACACAAAAATGCAAGTTTGGAATTAAAACAGGCAAATATATTCATGAAGCCTCTCAGCCTCTCAGGTTTGAATCCGGAAAAAAAGCAGCCTTTTGATCATTCTCTTTATGAATATTCTGACCTTGAATCATTAAAACAAAAAATAGATGCTAACCCTGCGGAGATTGTAAATAAAAAGAATTCTCATCAAGTAAAAGTTTTCAAGAAGAAAATTTTAGTGTCTGCTAAACTTCTCGACAATCCAAAACCTGCCGGTAAAGAATCAGCAGACTTCCTTGATTATTGGGTGCATAACAGTGAAACAAAACCAAACTATCACAGGTTTTACTCACATGAACTTGATGTTGAAAATTCTACAGCCAAAATAAAGTTTTTATTTAATGGTCTTATGATCCCTTATTTAAAAAAGGAAATCAGCAAGGGTGATAAGGTTGAATTCTATATAAAGCTGGGATGTTACGATGTAGAAAAAAATCAGGTTTATTTACTGGCAGATGAATTCAGTAAAGAGGGAAAGAAATCTGCGCCACACCAGTATACTGAATTATGAAAAAAATGAAAAGCCTGCAGCATCAATAGGCACAAGTAAATGAGCCTCCAATAACCGGGTGAAGGGGACGCATTCCGAAGGTTTCATGCGCGCCCGGCCCTGGGTCTTGGGCTGCAGATTTATACACATATTTTAATATGAAAAATGTGAGAGCAATACTTACACAAAGCTTGGAATTGGCTTCAGCAAACAAGCCAAGGGAAGCGCTGTCAATCATCGACAAAGGCATTGATACTGCCCTTAGAGAGAGTGATACTCATTGTATAGCAAGTTTATCTAAACAGGCTGGTGTTATATCTTATAGTGGCATAGGCGATATTGGGAAAGCTAAAGAATATTATGAATTAGCGCTAGAGTACAATTTTGAACCAGATCCTTATTTGCACCTTGCTTTGGGCGATATTTGTACAGACTTAAATGAATCTGCTTTAGCGAAACAGCACTATAAAACCGGCTATGAGCTAGCCAAAAAAGCGAATGACGCAGATTTGATGGAATTGCTGTCAAAAAACTGAGAAGCCCAACCCGTTGCCAACTCAAATCGCACGATAGGCGGTCCGAATAAAAAACAAACATTTCGCGCGGCCGGTTAGCGTAAACTTTGAACTTGCAGGATTACTCAATCGGTATATTTTACAAAAAAGGGGGGGCATATTTAGCCTGTATTGGACGACCTCGGTACCAGGAATCATTTTGGCGCCCCCATATTTTAAGGTTTTCAGATTAAATTGAGTTTTCCTACAGACTCGTTATGTGTAATATGTTGTATATTTATGAATCGTAGAAAATTTATTATTAATACTTCATTCGTTCTCGCAACGATTGCGTTTGGAGCTTTTTATTGGGGCAAACGCTGGAAGTATATTGTCATTCACCATAGTGGCGGGTTGAACTCAACCGCTTACGCGGGAAAAAGACTCCAAACCTTCCCTTCTTGAATACAGGTGATAGTCTCTCTAATTTGACTGCTTCCCTATGGGTGTTACCTTTTTCTTAAACCCTAAGAAAAAGG
>JAOUBX010000019.1 GCA_029860075.1 Deltaproteobacteria bacterium
CACACTTCTTAGCTCCAGATAGTCGGCCTGCAGATCATGCCACATGCAGATATGAGGCATACCGCTTGTAAATGCGTCATTGCCGAGAGTCAATACGATCACGTCAAAGGAAAGGTTCTTCGTCTTTATTATTTCATTAATTTTTCCCAAAGCCGCCCCGCAGTCCTGCCTGAGCGGCCCTTCTACCCTGTAGGAAGAATATCGGTCATGGTTAAAATCGAGCGGCCTGGCAATAAAGTTATCACGATCACTGTTATACTGGTCCTCGTTGTAGGACAGCTGATATGCCGACTTGCCCCTGAACCTTAAGTCCGGGTTCCAGAAAGCAGATAGCTCGGCCGTATTGCTGTAATAATAGGGAATGGACATGTCGCTTAATCTGCCGGAAGAGGTAGGCGTAACTCTGATATCTTCAACTGCCGCTTTTAAGGCAACGTCAAAACCCTCAGCTATGCCGAGGATGCGTTCAAAAAGCCATTTTGCTTTCAAAATCTTTTCGTCCCCTCCGGGAACAAGGGGCGCGGGAATAAAAACGTTCCGGTACTTTTCCTCCTCTGTCCCGCCGGCACAGGAAAGCCTGCCCAGCATAAGGTGCCTGGGGAATTCCGGCACGGCCGGAAGGCATTCACGCTTCAACTCATAGGCGGCGGCCCTGAATTCATTATAGGCCAGGACAAGGTCCTTGAGAAAATCATAGGCATACTGAACCCTATCGGAGCTGAAGTTTTTCTTCTTCAGATCATTGATAACCTTAAGATCGTAACAGTTAAGCCCTAATAAATCCGAATAAATGCCGTGGGCTTCAATAAGGGCGTCGGATATTTTCTTTTTATAATCGTTGACGATGGGGAGGTATCCTTTATTTGCCAAATCATCGTAACTGCCGATATCCTTCAGGTTTATTTCTGCGCTTAACCGTTTAATGGTAATCTCTTCAAGCTTTTCATCTCTGCTGATAATGCTTTCCAGCGCCATCTCATGGAGGTTGTCCTTATCGATCAATAAGGGGCGAACGGTAAAAACACGTCTCTTCCCCTTGTTATCGCAGGTATTCCCAACACAGGATTTGAGTTCCTCATCCCTGAATTCGAGGAAAAGCACAAGCGCCTTTCCTTTCACATCAAGGCCGGAAAGGGATTGTGCGCCTTCATAAGCCGTATCACCGGGGAGGATTTCAAGGAGGCTGATCTGCGTTTCATTTTTCAGCCAGGGGGCGTAGGCCGGATCTCCGGGGTCTTTGTAT
Organism: Deltaproteobacteria bacterium; assembly: GCA_029860075.1. Lineage (NCBI taxonomy): Bacteria > Pseudomonadati > Myxococcota > Myxococcia > Deltaproteobacteria bacterium. The sequence goes on from JAOUBX010000019.1 coordinate 1,244, forward strand.
TCCCTGTATTTTGCATATATTGTGGTTTCAGGAACTTCGATAAGGTATCCGTCGGTCGTAAGACCGTAGCCATAGCTGACGGTAATCGTTTTAGTCGAACTCTTGTATTGCGCCTTAAGACCACATGCAGCGCCCACACCGAACAGCCTTATCCGGGTCAGCCTGTTTTCCTCATCAAGATAATTCCTGAGATTATTCAGGTGAGTGCTGGTAAGAATCTGGTTTGGCTCGAAATTCGGATAAAAGTTTGATCTTTCCATTTTAATCCCCTTTGTTTTAATCCCTTTACATTATTCCCAGCGAAGTGTAATCCAGAACAATCTGGGGATCTTCGCTGCTGCCGCCCTCTTTGCAATCGTGAAGTTTTGCCAGTGGATAAACATTTTTCAGATTGAAAAGTATCGCTATAAGCCCGTTTGCCGCCGCTGAAAGCTCGTTCTCCGCCGCCTCAGGGTCGGCAAGCTCATCCCCGTAAATATTCCGGATCTTGCTTAACCAGTTTGAATAGGCCTCTTCCAGTTCCTTCATCTGCTTCAGATCAATCCAGCATATTCGGGGAAAGATATGGGCAGGCGTCTCCATGCGGATCGTCTTTTCCACAAACCTTCTAAAGTTCAGGTCCCGGAATTTCTCGGACCATGAAGGGAGTAAAACTGAAATTCTGAAGGAGTAAGGGTCTTCACCATGGCGGCAGGAAGGCTCTTCATAGTGAGCAACTTCAACACCCGTGCATGACGTATAAAATCCGTATTTTTCAGCGAGCCTGACAAGGCTGGAGTCGGTAAGCTCTTCTGAGGTAATTGTGTCGCTGTAGGGCATAGAAGCCTTCATTCGGTCAATCTCTTCCAATATTTCTGTCCTGGTGACACAAAAGTTGCTGGTGCCGATGATCTCGTTATTATCGGCAAGGATATTGAAATAGAAGGTATTATCTTTTGCCTTGAGCACCTTGAAATCCTCATCGGCATCACAAACATTTTTCCTGACCGAAGCGATGCCCTTGATGCAGCTGTCCAGCCGCTTATATCCCTCGCTTTTCAAAACAATATTCCCGTCGGGGTCTCTCAGCCTGAACCGCCATTCAAACTTCCTGCCCGGCGCTTTCGGACTGTCTTTAAAGACCTCAAAGCGGTGCGCCGCCACTTCCGCCTTTACCTTCTTCTCCCGCTTTTCTGCGGCAACAGGCAAAAGCCTGTAATCCCTGTTTCTGGGCCTGAGCAGAATATGCTCTATAATGTGAAAGCCTTCGACATCGCACCACTGCCTGAAATATTCAACAACCCGGTTAAAATCATTATTTCTTTCATCAACCGTCGCATAGGCCTTGCTTTCAGCGATGACGTCATTGCAATGATTGATCAGTTTAAAACCGCTTTCATCGGACAGATCATAATGGTCCTTATTGTCGCCATAAGCGAGTATGTACTGGAGCATGCTCTCGGCATATTCCATGTAGGTATATTCTGCGGAAGCGGTGAGCAAAACATTGGCGGCATCGTCGGGATCGAACAATTTGATCATATATTTGGCCGGATCGTTATCCGATGCGACGATCTTTAAATGTTCAGAGGCAAAGGTCCGGCGTTCATAGTCGCCAAAACCGAGCAGCCTGTAGATGCGCTTTTTCATGCCCGCAACATTGTCCGTTTCCCACAGGGGGTCTGCATCGGTATAATCAAAGGCCTTTCCCCGCTCAGAACTTATACAGGGATAGTCTTTCAGGAAGTCGATCTTGTCGCCTATTAATTTTTCGTATGAACTTTTACCCATGAGGGAATAAAGCAGTTGGCCATATTCCTCGATATTTTCGCAAAACCGCCCCATCAGGTGATCGAGAAACCTGTTCCTCCGTTCTTCAAAAAGCGCCTTGTCTTCAACAAGCCCGTAGAGATTGTTTTTATAGTCATTGTAATCAATATAGAGCGCTTCAATGCCCTTAATGGAAGAGAGTTCCTGCGTGAAATAGGTCTGGCTCACACTCTCATCAATGGAAAAGAGGTCCTTTACATGGGCAAGCTGCGCCAAATAGTCGGCAAAAAGCTGCTCGAAAAAAAGGAGGTATGCCTTTAATTGCTTTGACTGGGCCTTCCGCTCCGCTGTAGCGGAATCAGGGAGACCGCTAATGCCGATACCGTAACAGAGAGGAAAATCATGTTGAACAGGGTAAAACCTTTCGAGATATTTAAACTCCCCTTCGGGCATGGCGATATCTTTCTCATGGCCTTTCAGTTTATATTTTTTCCCGGCCCCGCTGAGTTCTTTAAGTTTTTTATCAACTTGCCCGGCGTTTGCAATATAAGGCATGGCGTCTTTGTAAAAAATAAACTTTGATCTTTCGACTTCAAGTTTCGGCGCCCGGTCATGGCCACTCAACTGAAGGATCCAGTTTTGATTGATCTGCGCCGGTTCTCCATCGACATAGCTCGTTAATAAAATATTTTTTACGGCAACGACCCCCTCTATATCCATGATAAAATTGATAATATCCGATACGCGCAGTTCACGGCGAAGACCGGCCTTTTCCAGTTCACTGCCGTCAATAAAACCGTGTTCGAGGAGAGGTCCCTCAAAAATTTCATCAATAGTCTTTCCTTTGTTCAACAATTCTTCAATGGTGTAAAAATTGATCTGAGGTGAAAAATATTGCGACACCCCGTGGTATATTTCCGCCAGAACAGCCTCGATATCGGCGTCACGGGCAACTTCGATATCGGCGCACAGGGCAATCTCCTCATATTCCACCGGCCTTACAGGCGGTAAAAAATCTTCACAAAGATTCCTGCTTTTATGAATCTGCTTTTCTACGGCATGGACAATCCCCTTCCGTTCATGCTCAGTCACCTCTTCTTCAAATTCAAGGAGAACCGTATAAAGCCCTTTCAGTATCACCTCCTTATCACCTTCCGCCTCTTCGAAGGTAAGTATGCTCTCTTCGTAATTGATCCAGACCGGCATGGGGGAAGCTTCCGCTATTTCGATCCAGGCATTTTTAACGCCCCTCACATCAACAAGGACCTTTCTCAGATCGGTAACGGTGACGGGGCTGCAAGGCAATATTTGGGCAGCCGTAAAAAATGAATCCGCCGGCGCCATGGGATCGTCAGAGCGGGCCGTCAGAATATCCTTGATATCATAAGAAGTCCTGTAGCTCAGTTCCGTAATGGCGTAACAGAGCAGTTCGAGAATGGTGACGCCGGGGTCATGGCTGTTGTAATCGGTCCACAACTTTGCGGCGAGCTTTTCCAGGAGCTCTATGCCGGTTTTTCTAAGAAAAGCATGGTCTTCAGCGGGCAGAAGCTCTCTGAATTTTGCTATGGCGTAAGTTTCAGTCATTTAAACTCTCTATATCGATGTCATGCTCATTGGAGGAAACGAGAATTGTCCTTGAAGAGGTGGCCAGCGCTTCCTCCACACTGATCTTCGGCCCTTCTTCATTAACAAGGTGAAACAGTTCAAAATCCGTTAAATAATCAACATAGGAACGCTCTTCGATAAAATTGATAATATAGGAACCATGTATCTTGCCCCCGAAAGTAATATCAGCCCCTTCATCGTAAGCCCAGGGTGAAAGAAATTTCCTGATATCTTCATTGAGCACATTTTGATAATTGCCCTTGTCGACACCGGCGTGAAATTTGACCTTGAACCTGGCATAGACCTGTTCATAAGAAGGGTTGGTCACTTCGAGCGCTACAAATTGGGAAATATGCTTTTTCAGGTACTCCCTGATTTCATACAGTGTATTTGTGCTTGCTTTCGGTCTCAGCATGTCAACGGCATTCTGGTTTCTAAGATTTGCAATGGGAACGATGGTCACGGAGCCCGGAGCGATCTCCGAGCATGAAGCGGTATGGTTGAGGCACTTCACCTTGTACAGGGAGGGGAACTTTTCCAGCACCATCCGCTCGTAATCCCAGATATTCAGGGCCCTGTTTTTATGTCTCAACCGTTCGCTGACACGCCTGTAAAAGGCTTCTGCCTCTTCCTTGACCTTGCCGTTAAAAGAAGCATAGGGCTGTTCAAGGGATTTGATGCCGGCCGCCTTGTTTTTCAATTGTGAAATCGTCTTTTCCGGCAGGGGATTTTTCAGATGACCGGGATCGTTCTTTATATTGATAAAGCCCGCCGTAACGGCCTGGGTCTTGAGAGCAATGAACTGGCTCACAGCGGCTGAATCGGCGGCGGCACTTGCAGCGAGCCAGTAATAAGGGGAGGGAAGAACACCGTTTGTATTTGTTGCATCATGAGGGACATCGAATTCGATAATGCCTGTCGTCAACAGGCCGTTGGTCGTATCCGAAAGGAGCTTTGCCTTATCGAGCTTTTTCCACTCGTTATTGCAGAGATAACTCCAGTTGATTTCAGGCGCTTCGAAATCGGGGTCGCCGCTCCCCTCGGCAACCTTGAAGAGGACAGCCACATTTTGGGGAGGAACAAGGCCCGTCAGCCCTATGTAGAGGAACCCTTCCTGCTCCTTCTTATCTGCCGTAAACTGCGGCAGCAGAACATCAGTATCGACAATGAGCAGATCATTCTCATTATTTTTATCTTCTTTTGCGGCAGCAGCAGCCCCCACAGGCAACGTTTCCATGTCTCCAAAGGGAGAGATATGAAAAAACTGCTCCCTCCCGGCCTCAAAGGTCTGGCTCGATTCATAATCGATGACGAGAGACTTGATGACCGGCGTATAGGGTTCCCTGGGCACCGTCGCCGTCCCGCCGGCGGCAATGGTTGCAACGGCGGCAGAAAGCAGGCCGGGATAACTTTTATGTTTAAAGTCGGACCCGCAAAGTTCCATTTTCATGAAACCTCTTTTTGTATTATTTGTTAGTTCACTAAATTTTTCAGGCCTTTCACTTCTTTCCGTTAACAATCCGGGTTTATCAATACTTATCCCGGGGTCAGTGGTAATATTGTCGCTGAAAAGCCTGTCCTCAACCGTATTTTCCGACCATTTCTTTCCGCTCAGCACATTAATAACAGCTTTAAAACTGCTGTTGGCAGGCGCTGGAGTATAACCGGCATAATGGGAAGCAAATTCCTCAGCAGGCAGACCATGCCATTCCATGTTAAGCGTCAGCTTGTCAATTTTTTTATTAAACACCTCTTCATTGCCAATATAAAAAGACGAACCTATGGCAGGCAGGGGACTGAAGGGCTGGAAGGGTTTGTTTGGGTCCAGCTTTCCGTAGTCGCTCTGAAGAATCAGGTTTTTAACTTTATCGATATTGAGATCGATGGCAATACGGCTAAGCTTTAGTTTTTTCAGATATTCATAAGGGGTGTTGCCGGGGTTCAGGATTACCTTCAGAACGGGATGTGACGTGTTTAGCGTCCCTCCGAGAACTTTTTTATCATAGGCAATAATGGCCGGTTTTTCCTCACTCACGGTGAGTGTAAACTTCATTGCCTTATTTTCAAAATGGACCGCCGCATCATCGGGCTCAATCCATTCCTTTTCTCCACTGAAATAAAATTTAAAACTCTCTTTTGAAACCTTGCTGTTAAGAAGGGCAGGTAAATAGTCTTCCCAATCATTAAAGTTAAAGACAATGGTAATCACCCTTTTCCCTTCATTCAGGATCAGCTGGGGTGAAGCGAGAGCGAAACCGACAGTGGCCTTTTCCATCGTCTCTTCACCGGCGGCTTTTGAACTCTGGCTTTCACCAAAGGGCTTCCATTTGGGCTCTGCCGTATCAAAAGCCGTCCCGAGGCCGTCCTTTGAATCGGCATAAGGCGCAGAATAAATATTGGTTATAATCTTGTCTTCCCCTTCTCCTTTCCTCTCGATAAAAACCGTCTTAAGGCTCTCTACCTGCGCCTTATTGACAACGATCTCTTTTTCTGTGCCGTAAAAAAGCTCTGCGCCGCTATTATCTTTCCCCGCCTTTAAAAGCGTCCCTTTTTCAAGGGTATGAGAAGAAACATTTTTAGCCAGCTTGAAAATCAGGTGGACCTGGTCCGGGACTTCCGGTTTTTCTTCCAGTCGCAAAACCTCTTTATAATAAAAATCGAGGTGACGGCCCGTCATTTCATTGAGGTGGTCCCGGGCATATTGAAAGAGCTTGAGAAAGGCCAAAAAAAGCGCCATATGGGGCTGGTGTTGAGGGTACTTTTCCAGCGCCTCTTCCATGTAGGCCGGCGCTGAATCGACAATCTTTCCTATGGCGCCGTAGAAAGACTCAAAGAGGGTATTCAGGTAGTCCAGGCCGGAGAGAATTTTTTCCCCATCCGTGCCGCCCGTGTAGATGCTATTATCGGCGTCAATATCTGCGGCGGTTCCCGATGTCCGCCAGAGGCTGCTCAATTTATCATAAGCTGCCACCGGCGACGTCCACCCGCCCAGAACCTGGGCGCCTTTATCATAAGCGATAAGTTTATTCAGCCCATCGGAAAGGGAAGACTGTATGAGAATGCCAAGATCACCGTTCAGGCTCAGTTCTTTGATGGACTTCACATACCAGCCGTCGATTCGATAAGCAAGGTCGAAAATAAATTGGAAGAGCGCCTCATAATTTTCATTATCAGGCGCCGCTTCCACTTCAATCGCTAAGGCTTCATAGGTCTCTTTTAAAGCGGAAATATCCGTTTTGGCAATGTCGGCAATGAGAACGGCAATACAATTTTCAAAAAAGCAGGTCCATGATTCTATTGAACTTTCATCGACACTGAGACTGTAATGCCTTACCAGACCGGCATATTTGCCGGCAAAGAGAAGCAGATCTTCAAGGCTGCGTTCATCAACGAGAACATAAGAAGGATCGAGCATAGGGGAAAAGCGCTGCAACTGGCTCGTGCCGTCACGGCTGAGAGGGCTCTTCTTGTGACAGACTTCATTCATAGACTGATATTCGTTCCTTCCGTCTTATAGAAGGGATAAACAAAGTTATAGCGGGAATTTGTCGTTCTGATCGTATATTCGAGGGTAATTTCGATGAGTCCCTCATGAGGCTTGTCTTCCAGCGCGACCTTATCCAGCTTGATTCTCGGTTCATGGTATAAAATGGCCCTTTTAATAAGAACTTTTACATAGGTCTTGAGCGACGTGTCGAGAGGCTCGAAAAGGAGTTTCTTTAAATCGCACCCGTAGGTGGGCTGCATGATCCGCTCTCCAGGGCTCGTCGATAGCAGTATTTCCAGGCTGCTCCGGATATCTTCCTCATGAGAGATCATGGTCACCGATTTTTTGGACTTCTCGAATGTGGGAGGAAATCCCCAGCCCCTGCCTAAAAATGGAAAATTCTCTGACATTTCACTTACCCTATCAATACCGTCGCGCAGCCCATGGCAATCGAATTGGGCGGCCCCACTTCGACAACCATATCTCCCTGCCGCGCAGCGGGAAGACCGTTAATAAGCACGGTAGCGCTTCCCATGGCAATAACGCCCCCCACATGAGGCACAAGGGCCGTTAAAAGAGGGCATGCATGAAAATCCGAACCGGCCCTCCAGGCAGGCATTCCCCCGATAAGCACATCAGGGCTTCCCGGGCCGGGGCTAAGTGGTGTTCCATGACTGGTTGGATCGGCTACTCTCGCTGCAGGCTGTCCCATATTGCGATTACTCCTTCCCTATAGTGATGTAATATTCCGGATTTTAGCTGTCACTCAGTTAATCTGTACCAAAGACCCTTTCACAGTGGCCGTAGCGCTGCTGGTCATTTCAGCGCCTGACGAACCTTCCGCCTTAAACTGCGAACTGGCGGCAATGTTTGTGTTCGTCCCTTCTATGTTAACGTCGCCGCTTGCCGTAACGTTAATATCGGAGGCGCTTTCCAGGGTTATACCATCGGAATTCATCTCAATCTTGTTGCCGTTTTCATCTTCCAGCAGGATGGAACCGGCGTCATCACTCAAGACGATCTTGTTGCCGTTTGGCGTCTCTATGGTCAGGCTTATTTCATCGTCGTTGAAAATAACCTTCATTTCGCTGCGGCTCACAAAACCCTTTTCATGATTGTCGTCACTGGCAGTGATCGGCGCAGGCCTGGCGCTGCTGTTGAGCATGCCCAGAACCACGGGATCTCTGGGGTCGTCATTTAAAAATCCCAGGACGACTTCATCGTCAATTTCAGGCCGGAAAAAGGCCCCCCGCTTTTCACCTGCATCCAGGCCGGCAACACGGGCCCATATGCCATCATTTTCGGGATCGATAACGGGCATTTTAACGAGAACCCTGTCCTCGCCATCAGGGTCATCCTGGAGCTGGCTCACAACGCCGATCTGCAAACCCTGCACGGCAGGCAACAGGCCCGATGCGGGCCGGTCCATGATGCTTTCCGTCCGGGAAAACCATTTTGGAGAGAGTCCGAACTGGATATCGGTTTCCCAATTTTTCAATGTAATCTGCTGTCTCACTTCCGTTACAAAAGCCAGGCCGTTAAAGCGGTCTCCCACGCCGGCAAGGCTAAGCATATGCCCCGGTTTAATTTGCGCAAAACCCTGGCATTTGACTCTCCCTATAATTTTGGAGAGACGGCTCTTTAATATACCCGCATTGGCCCAGGCCTTTAATTCATGGTCCGCCACATGGCCCGTATGCCGGAACGGACAGGCGTCAAGGCCAATCACATCAGCCAGCGATGAAGCCGTCACATTACCCTGCTCTTCCAGTCCGGGGTCTTCGCTTTCCTCTTCTATCATTTCCTGACTTGCATAGTCCCAGGAACTGCTTTTGATTCCGCCAAGCTGGTTCCTGGCGTCCATCTCTGCTTCAAACTCCATCATTGTCGAACCATAGACCAGGGCCAGTGACGGCTCCTGCCCCGTATCGGGCGCTTTTACAAAAACCTTCCCGTCATCAACGATAACCGGTTTACCGTTCACTTCGGCCCTCGATACGATGAAATCCCAATCGGCCGAATAATATTTAACCATTTCCTTATGGGTCGCTTCCGTAGATTCCACCTCTTTATCCAGTCCGTATTCGGAAAGAATCTCTTCAATAATTTCACTGTCCTTTTTATCATGGTAATAGGCATTCTGCCGTCCCACGGTCATCTTGACTGCGCTGTCTCTGCATTCAACAACCAGCAAGGAGGGCTTGTTCGCGCGCGACTTAATGCCATGGCCCGTGATAATCCCCTTGAAGACGGTACTTTCGTCGGAATGGTAACCGGCGAGCAGTTCTATCTCTGCCCCCGGCACAAAATCACCGGAGTTGCTGATTTCAAAATCTTCCTTCGCCGCGTCGCCGTCGAGCAGCCTGATCTCGGCAAAGGGGATCCTGTTTATCGCTTTTGTCACTGCAACAGAGAGCACATGGTACTCACTGCTCACCTCACTTCCGTCACATATGATCCTGAAGCTTGGAAGGTCCGATGATGCCGGTGTGGGGACAACTCTTTCATCACTCATAATGTCATCAGTTATTTATTTGTTCCCTGCTGGTTAATAGGCGGAAATTGCAGCGTCATCCCAACCTCCAGTTCCCTGAAATTGGCCAGCTTATTCACCCGTGCCACATCCCGGTAATAAGAAAGATCACCGTAAATGCGGTAGGTCATCAAGGGCAGAGTGTCCCCCTCTTTAACGACACGATAATGGGTCAGGTCCGGTGAATTTTTGCCCTCTTCAGCCGTTCGGAGCGTATCATCAATATTTTCCGAAAAGACGGCTTTGACCTTGGCCCTTAAGGGAAAGCCATCGGGTTTAAACAGGTTATAGGTAACCTCGGCCGACTTAAGGACGCAGTCGGAAAGCAGATGCCCCCATCTGATTCTTAAATAGAGGGGCCTGTGGGTCTCGCTGTTTATCTTACCGCATGTTTCCAAAAACCACTCTATTTCATCAGCCACGTCGACTTCTTCCGAAGAAGCGCCTGTCCCGTCGAAAACGAACTCGAAGCTGTATTCCTGCGGTTTTATCTTGCCAAGTTTCTGAGTGCTTCCCGTCGTTCCCTGGCCCTGCTCGGCCTTATACTCCACTTCATATTTCTGGCTGTAGGTGGACGGATTAAACATAACGACAAATTCGTCCACCTGGGTATCATAGGTAATCTCCTTGTAGGCTTCGATCTTTAACTTTTTCAACTCACCTGTCATCTGCTCCCCTTGTTTTTCACACCTTTACTCCCCGCAGCCCGCTACCTTTCCGACTGTTTGCGAAGGATTTCCATTACCTGCTCGACACAATCGGCAATAATCTCTTCCCTGTCAGAGGCGCCCGACTCCGAAGAGTCAACGCTCTGCTGCTCTGATGCCGACTCTGTAACAGACGCCTTTATAACGAGTTCCCTGATTTCTACGGGCATCTTTAAGCGCTCCTCTTATAACTTTATGCGGGTAAAATAGTTGTACGCCAGTTCCAGTGTTTCAACGACAATCGCATTTTCCTGGGCCTTAAAATCGGAAACAGCCCACTTTACAGGCCAGGCTTTAATGAAACTCATTGTATCAGCAAGCGGTTCATGCTTTTCATTCAAAAGCGTTACGTTGACGGTGGACGTTTTAAATTCAAAGTTTTCAACAGCGTCCTTGCACCAGTCAATAAGCTTTGAATCGGTGAGGAGACCTCTTTTCAGGACCAGGTTCGAATATTTTGCCCGCCCCGGAAGGCGATGAGAGAACCTGTTCTCACCGCCTTCAACCACTTCCTCAACGGCAAGCTCGGCAGAAAACCCCGATACTTCCTGAAAACGGGTATCATTTTCACCGGCATCAAGGTCCATAAATTCCACCTTAAAGTGAAATCCTGCCGGTGGGTAATAGCCGGCCATTTAATTACCCGTTCTCTATGGTCAGGCCTTCATGGGCAACTTCAATCGATTCTATGGCAACTTCGTTGCCCGTCGATTTCAGACCCGGCCCCTCAACCTTCACAGGAAAGGCATTGACCGCCTTCCATGTCGCTACGGGCTCGTGGTTTTCATTGAGAAGGCTTATGGTAAGGTTTCGCCTTTCCGGTTTATTCATCTTTGTGGAACTGAGCCAGGTAAAAAAGTCGTTATCTTTTGCGACAAGCCCCCTCTTCATAGTAACGTTGCTATACTTCGGTATGCCCGGCATCTTTACCGCCGAATACTCTTTGCTTGCGCCGTCACGATACTCGATTACCTGATGTTCAATAGTCAGACCGGACACTTCCGAAAAACCGACTTCAGTCCCTTTGGAACCGCCCCAATCAACCTGGTAATGAAATACCGGTAATGGATATTCAGCCATGATATTCCTCCTTATTCAATTTAGTTACTTTTACTTAGCCCCTGTCTAAAGAGATCACGATTCCTGCATCTTGTGAGAGAACTTGAGAATAATGAACTCTGCAGGTCTGACGACAGCCATGCCGATCTCCACATTCATGCGGCCTTCAAGAATATCCTGGGCCGTCATCGTCGCCCCCAGCCCTACCTTGACAAAGAAGGCCTCGTCAGGCTTGGAACCGGCCAGGGCGCCTTCCCGCCATTTCTGGGTGAGGTAGTTTTCGATCATCGATTTTACCTTGATCCATGTATTGGCGTCATTCGGTTCGAAAACGGCCCAGTACGTCGATTTTTTGATCGACTCTTCCACCATATTAAAGAAGCGCCTCACCGGCACATATCGCCACTCATTGTCATTTCCGGCCAATGTGCGCGCACCCCAGACAAGGGTGCCCTTACCGGTAAAGGCGCGAATTGCGTTAATTGATTTTCCGGCGACGACATCCACATTAAGGTCTTCCTGCTCATTGCTGTCAATGGTTTCGGTCACGCCGACAACACCGCTCAGACTTACGTTGGCAGGCGCCTTCCAGACACCGCGATTACTGTCGACCATTGCATAGATACCGGCAATAGCTCCGCTTGGGGGAAGGGTCGTAAGGGAGTTGCTTAATTTTGTGATCATACTTTTATAAACGGTATGTGAATCGTAGAGGCTGCTCTCAAAAGTGCTTTCATAATTAGCGGCCGAACTGACAATTTGTGCAACGGCAGCATTAACCTGGTCAAATATCTGGCTAATGGAGGGCTCGGCGCTTTTCATCTTTGCCGTATTATCGGCGCCCGTAAATATGGACGTGTCGGCTGCCGGATTGTCGGCATGGGTCTTATCAAAGATATTGTCCCACTGGGAAGCTTCTACGGGGTGATAGGTTTCATAAAGATTATAAGACCCCGTAAGTTCAGAGTCGGCCCCTTTGTCATAACCGATAAGTGTTGACATTGAAGCCTTAAGGGAATTGGTAATCAGGTTTCCAATATCCGTTTTCAGATCTGCGCCTGTAACGGGAGCCGACGTCCCCCCCCACTCATCCACTTCATTAACAATGTCATAAATGAAATTAAAAAGGGCCTTGAATGAAGCTGCGGCAGGCGTACTTTTAAAAGCATCCAGAAGCGTTATATACTTCGCTTTTAAAGTGCTTTCCGTTCCATTAAGGGTATCCAGGTCACCGTCTATCTTGCCAACATCGGCAATAGCATTATCCAGATTGGTAACAATGGTTTTAACATCATTATCATCGGTCAATACACCTAAGGTGACGACATTTCCTCCCCTGAATATTTTGCCTTTAACATCGCGGTAACTGATATTCATCCCCAGGTTCGACTTGAGCCACGGCGTGTAGGCCGCTCCGTACTTCAGGTAATTTATACCGATATTGTTTCTAAAACCATTAACGCCATCTTCCCAGTCAAAAGTGGCGTCTGCCGCTTTTGATTCGAGCAGGTCAAAAACCCCGAAGCGGTCCTGCAACTCATTGCACTGCTTTAAAGCCTGCTGCTGCAAGTCGTAGAGATCATTGCTCTCAAACAAGACAGCATCGGGAAACAAAATGATTGTCGGTTCATCCACCTTTTTAAGCTTCGACAAACCGCCCGTAGTATCGTCAAAGTGGGACTTTGTCAAGGTATCACTGTACGAGCCGACGGAAATGATATAGCATTTTCCCCCGCCATTTTTAAAAAAGAGCCGCAAACTGTCATACATGTAAAAGTTTGAACTGAGCTTCGACGAACTGACCACATTATTTTCATCAAGGATAATTTCCGTCACCGTCATGGGCGGCGCCCCTCCAAATAACTCCTCGTACTCCAATAAAGAAGTTACTTTAGTCGGGACATTCTCAAGATCTCCGGGACCAAACTCATCTGCTTTTTCCGTGTAACCAATGAATGCCGGCACTGCCGTTTCCACTTCCGCCACTGACGGCGGAAAGAGGGAAATTTCTTCTACATAGACATCGGGTGTTTTGTATGTAGCCATTGTAACGCCTCCTTTTCTATTTTTTTAAACGTATATATATATTTCCGAATAAATATTACTGCCTGACTCATCGGGCTTTACTATCTGATTAACCGATGGGGCCGGCAAATTTTTTTTCAGTTCAATTACGTTCCCATGTCCCCCTCCCTGTCCGCTTTTTTTTAGTTTCAGGTCAATCCCTTTTACCGGTTCCTCTGTAAATGCCAGTTCCTTATCGGAAATGAATATCTCCACAGGGACAACATCATCTCCGTCAAATACGCCCTGTGAATCAAATTTTACAGAGGGATCAGGATGACTGATTGAAAGATTTTCCGCCTTGAAATGCTCGTCTCGCTCATAGTATTTAAAAGCGACACAATACTTCCAATAGGTCTGCCGCCTTTTTATCTTCACCATGTATTTTTTCGGCGCCACACTCTCTCCATCGATGAAGCGGTATGCTTCCGGAACATCATCATTACTGAAAATATCGATAATGCCGAAGACGCTTTCCCCTGTCAGTTCATGAGAGGCATAAAAGACCAATTCAATTTGACCGTCAATTTTCAGCGTAAACCTCCCCGGCCTGCGGCCACGCAAGTCAACGGGATAATTAAGGACGCCTTCAACAAGGGATACATTCTCACTGATTACCGAATCTCCCCGTTCATCGATAATCTCAATCTGTGCCGACGGGTTTTCCGAATGAAAACCGTACTGGAAAAGTTGCGGTTTTAACGTTATGCGATCATCCAGGGAAAGATGATTTTTATCTGTAGCGGAGGAAAGCAGGAGGTCGCCACTTTGCTGATTATCATTAACATTGTGCAGACAATAAATATGGTGAAATTTACTGTCCAGGGGGAGATCGGAATAGTTAAGAAGATAGGGGTTCCTCGACTTGAGCATAAAGGATAACCTGACCTTTCCGTCTATCGCTCTAAGGGGTTCCTTGCCGCCCAAACCATCGTCAGTCAATTCGTAAAGGACAACAAAGCCCCGGGATATTTTTTTGAACAGGAGTCCGTAATTTTTCAGCTCTTTTTGACATAATGCCGTCGGCTCAACTTCGAAATCTTCACCCTTTTCAGCCCTATAGTAATTGTGGTAAAAATTCACTTCCAACAGTTTGTCAAACTCGATTTTCATAGGCGGTCAAATACCTTTTCCCGAAGATTCGATAATCCTGACGGGAGGCTCCTCATCTGCCTTATGGCCTTCCTGGATAGCTATCAATTTGACCTTATACATGACTGACGGCAGGTATTTGGCTCCCAATGCCCCCCATAAGTGGTTCTGTTGCTCAAAACCCAATGAATGGAGTTCAACAATTAATTTTTCGATTTGCCCATCCAGATCGGGCGTATTCTGATGGGTAAAAACATTCTTGCTTTGAAAAAAACGTATGGCTCCCGTCAGATATTTCAATCCTTTTTTATAATCATTAAAATTTGCCGCAATAAGAACAAAGAGGTTAAGCTTCAATTCGGGATTCACATGGGAAACAATCCCCTCATCAGAAACAACTGTCGCTTTCATCGATTTCAATGTGCGCTCTTCCTCTATATTAATGAGTGACATCCCCAATGAATCAGGGTCGATGGCAACACTTCCGTTATCCTTAACTATATGCGTAAGAGAAATAACGTCTTCCGTCGTCACACCGAGATCAGGAAGATGCTCAAGATAGGAATGTATGGAATCGGTTAAAACTTCAAGGGCTCTGTCTATCATCTCTTATTTCACAGGATTAATGCGGTAAACGGTTCTTTCCCCGCTAGAGGAATGTCTTTCAATTTTTCCTTTGCTGACCATCTCATCGAGTACGCCTCCGATAAGATCAACGGTATTATCGATAGTCTCTGCTATCATCCACCATTGGGCAATGCCTTCGAGCGTATCGCCGGCTTCCGGGTTTTTAAGCAGATAACTGAGTATCTTTTCACGAATTTCAACAGAATCTGTCATTTATCGAAAATACGGACCTGGCTTAAAACAGTAAAATAGAGAGCAAGTCTCGGTCCAAACAAGGTAACCTATTGAATTTAAAGCCATTTTTAATCTTACAGACCAACAGAAAGACAGTCCTGCGTCATAAAATAATGACTGCCACAAAAAAGAACCCTTTAATCAGGCAAAATGTGCGCAGATTTGTTTTATGACGCCTGCGTCATAAAACAATGACGAATCAGACAGTCCGGGCTATGGGATATGAAATTTATTTCGGGAAAGATTTTTAATCACTGTGAAACCGTCCGGGAAACAGAGGGTCTTTCCATTTCGAAACAACTCCCCCCTGCCCTTTAACGTAAAGTCTGAACATTACACGCTCTATTTCATGTTTCAAATTTCATTTTCATTAGGGTTGTGTAGCGAATTCCGTAATTGTCTCCAGACCTCTCAGGACGATGAAAAAAGCGGTTGCGTAGCGGCTGCCGTCAGGCGCGTCGAAGAGTCTTTGATAATCCGCCAGTCCACCAACCTCCCTCAAGACGATGCTCTGGATCTGACTCGCTGTGGAACCGGCGGGGATTATGCCGACAGGGGTTTCCACGGCCCCTTGTCGGACCAGGTATGCTCTGCCGCCACGCAATTCCACGAGGTACCTGATTGCAGGGTAAAAGCCTAACTGGCCACTTGCGGTATACGCCCCTTCCAGTGTACTGCGCACATCCTGCCGCGCCCTTTCCTGTGCCACGGGATCGGCGGTGCGTATGGTTTCAAACTGATGGACGAAGGTCACGTTGATGTTGCGCGGCGGTGGATGGCCGGCGGCCTCCAGCAGGATTTTCATATAATTGTCGACTCGACGCGCCTGGATCTCTTTTTGCAATTCCTGTTCGCGGCTGTGTTCAACAGGTAAACGCCTGGATCTGAGCAGTTGCTCGGCAGTGCGGTCCTGGATCGCGTGGAGATACTCGTGCACAAATGAAGCCGCTACGCCGGCAAGTTCCTGATTATTGGTAAAGCGGCTGACCCTTACCAGATTATCGTTTGGGTTATAGCTGGCCCCTGTGCCGCCCAGGATAGCCATGGGCATATTAAAGCGGATCACCAGCCGGTTTTGCCGCAAATCAGCAATGATATCGTCAACGAGACGCATGACTTCACGGATATTTTCATTGTCCGCCATGGGCAGTGTATAAACAACGCCGCTTTCCGTGTATTGAATGGGGTTCCCTGCCGTAATCAGCGCCTGAATATCGGTACGCGCCGTAACAAAAAAATCACGTAGCTGTGTATACCTGTCTGCATCGTCCGTATCGGGGGTGTCACGTTCCGGCCCCGTCTCCACACCGAGGGGACGGACCGCGTCGATGAGTCCTTCCCAGACCATGCGCCGCTGATCGATTTCCACACGGCGGTTGCGTGCTGCCGCAAGCCAATCGACGTCGTCATTGGGGTAGGCCGGCTGAGTTTCACCCAGCCCCTGCACGTTCCAGATTTGCACCTGAGGTACGCTACGGCCGGTAAGGTAGTTTTCAACCGCATTCGCTCGTTCTTCCGACAGCCGTTGGTTATATCTGCTGCCGCCGTGACTATCCGTATGACCTGTGATGTCGGCAACAATATTGTGGTGATCGATCATCTGGGTAGATATCTGATCGAGGAGGACATGATGACGTGGCGGCACACCTTTTTCATCATAGGTAATATGGTCAATGATGTGATGATTATGATGGACCAACCTGGGTAGCCTTAAATGGACCCGGGGCAGCCGGACCGTTGGAATCGGCAAGGAGGGTTGCGCCATGGCAGAGGGGTCAAGAAGGATACAGGTAGTCGGTATTGTCCGGCATATTGCGCGGTGCATGGCGTCCTCTTCTTCGGGGCTGAGCTCGGGCTGGAACATGCTTATATCAGGCAATTCTCCGACCTGAGGCCCGAGAAACTCCCGTGCCAACTCCAGTCCGTTGAGAATATCCCTTGGGCTCGGCAGTGAAAAACCACCGATCCTTACGCCCGAATTGAGCGGATCCAGCAAATCGAAGGTCACTGCATTGGGGGGCTGCTCCAATTCGGGTAAAGGATCGGGCATTTCCTCCGGCCCTGGCGAACCTTCCTCGTCTTCCTCCCGTTGAATTTGATATTGCGCAGGTGTGTGCCCCCTCTGCTGTACGACATGAGTCAACTCATGGGCAAGCAGTCTCTTTCCGGCATTAGATTCCGGTGAGTATTGTCCGGATCCGAAAACGATATCACTCCCTATTGTATAAGCTTTGGCATTAATGGCTCGAGCACTTTGATCGGATCCGGACCCTTTATGTATGCGTACATTGCTGAAATCCTGGCCGAGTCTTGCTTCGAAGAAGGCGCGGCTCGATTCTGACAGGGGTTGGCCTCTGCCTTGCAGAGACGAAATGCCCGATACAACACCGGGCATAATCTCCGGCGCTACGGCGCTATCCTTGCGCTGGATCAAAGGCGTGATCTGATCTGATAACGGTTTTAGCCTTATTTCCTCTTCGTCCCCGGACCGGGAACAGCCATCCTTCATTCAGCCAGGTTTTCGCTGAACCTGCGGATCGGGCATCGTCATCACCCCGTCGGCAATGCTGTCGGCCTCACCTTCGTATTTGTCGTTTGGGGCGCCGATCTTGAGTTTGGCCTGTAGTTGTTCCGACTCATACATCTGTTGCAGGGCGGCGTTACCGAATTGACGCTGGATCTGTAAATGCGGAGCCTGCCGTGAAAAAAAGGGCGCTGCCGCAGCTTTTGCCAAAGATGCAGATTTTACGCTGCTTTTGGAATCAATTTTTTTTGATTCACATGTTCTTTGATTCATAGAATATTTGACCCTCTTTTCATTTCCCCGCCTTCTCCATCAACAGACACATTAACAGCCATTGGAAGGCGCCGGCACGGACGATGAGAATCCTGGCCCTTTCAGTTTTTTTGCTGGCGACGGCATGCTCTTTACTTTTCATTAGTGGCAGGCAAAACTCACCCTGCGGAACATATTTTCTTCCCTTTACAATTGATCCAATAGGAATAGTATCGCATCA
This sequence comes from Deltaproteobacteria bacterium, assembly GCA_029860075.1. Lineage (NCBI taxonomy): Bacteria > Pseudomonadati > Myxococcota > Myxococcia > Deltaproteobacteria bacterium. Next base: position 19,418 of record JAOUBX010000019.1, read on the forward strand.
GATACAGGTAATATAGTCGACGAAGTTCCAAGTTCTCTGTCAGTTTGTTCCAACATTGTAGGATGGTCACGGCTTAACCCGGAACCTACGGCCCTGGCTATCGTTTTGTTTGTCCAAAAGGCTGCGCTATCATTATTTAATCCTAAAACCCGGCCAAAAAACTGGTAATTAGTCTGCCAAACGGGAACAATATCACCTGCCAATCTTTCATCTAACGTTACCCCTCTAAAGATCAATTCATTTCGAATGGACAACCAGTCTATTTGGTTCATACCCAGGTTTGAGAATGAACCAAAAAATGGGTTTAATAAGGCGCTTTGACCAGGTTCTGGAGCAATGGCAGGGGGTGTTGCGGTTTGTGGAGATGCCGGCGTATTGGTCAGTTGTCTTAACCAGCGAAGTCTTTGAATCTCTCTTTGTATATCCGGATCCAGTCGAAGCGCAGGCAAACCAAAACCTAAACCAGAGGTTCCCTCTTCAGAAACAGTGGATTGAGGTGTTTGGCACTGAATCACCGGACCGGATTCCCATCGCAAACCTTGCTGTACCACATGGGTTAACTCATGCGCCATCAGCCGTTTACCTTCGCCACTGTATGGCTTATATTGTTCGGCGCCAAACACAATATTCCGACCCAAAGTAAAGGCTCTGGCATTGATACTTTTGGACAATTTTGCGGCACTATTATCAGCATGCACTCTGACACCGCTGAAATCAGTCCCAAAGCGCGGCTCGAAAAAAGAGCGTTCACCTTGACTCATCGGCCGTCCGCCGCCTTGCAGAGACGAAACACCCGAAGCAACGCCGGCCGTGATCCCCGGCGCGGCGGCGGAATCCTTACGCTGAATCAAAGGCGTGATCTGATCTGATAAGGGTTTCAGCCTTATTTCCTCTTCGTCCCCGGACCGGGAACAGCTATCCTTCATTCAGCCAGGTTTGGGCTGAATCTCCGGGGCAGGCATTCTCATCACCCCGTCGGCAATGCTGTCGGCCTCACGTTCGTATTTATCGTTAGGCGCGCCGATCTTGAGTTTGGGCTGCAGTTGCCCGGACTCATACATCTGCTGCAGGGCGGCGTTGCCGAGTTGACGCTGGATTTGCAACAGCGGATCCTGCCGTAAAAAAGAGGGCGCTGCCGCAGCCTGCGGCGAAGGTACAGGCTTTACGCTGCTTTTGGAGTCAGTTATTTTTGGTAGAGATGTTCTTTGATTCATGGATTGTTTGTCCCTCTTTGTATTTTCTCCTTGGCCATGACGAGCCGGAAATGATGCTGTCCGTCTACTCCTTTGTATAGCTGGAACTTTGTTTTTTTCATTTTTTCCTCCTTCAACCCTTGTGAGGCAGTTCGATAAAGGTCTATTGCTTAAGGCAGCCGGGTTATCTTCGCTGAACTTTATTGCGTTAGATGATTCCTTTTTTTCCACTGGCGACGGCATGCTGCTTACTTTTTATTAGTGGTGGGCAAAACCCACCCTGCGGGACTTTTTCAGCAAGTGTACCTGCTAATATATGGAGCCAGTAAACGCCGCATAGTTGCCCGAAGTTCATCTTGACCTGAAAGTGAGATGCCTTGACGTGTGTTGTTGGCTTGTCTTATATATCTGCGATATGCTGCACGCACCTCATCTCCATGACGTCGTAGAAACTCGGGATCATTGACAGCAACTAAACGAGCCATAGTTGGACCAAAGCATGATGGATTTATTCTCTCATTCCACTGGCCATTGATATAGGCCCGGGAACTAAATGTCACGTTGGGACTAGCATAAACACGTTTGTAAAATTCCATGCCTGCTTCGTTAGCTGCCAAATCTCCTCGTGAGAATACGCCTGTAGTACTTAATCCGAATACGCCTTCCCAAAAAGGCCGATTAAAGGCCAACCGTTCAAAACCCGGCCAGTCTTGATCATCCATATGTTCAATCCAACCGGCTATAGCCGAATTAGCAGGCATTCTACCTTCCAGCCATTCGCCAAAACCGCGAGCATAATCATCACCCCTGCCAAGAGTGACAGAAATATAGAAGTAATCCCTTCCTTGTTGAAAAAAGTGTCCCAGCTTGTCGCTTCCAATGCATAAATGACCAAATTTGAGCAAAGTACCAAGTGTTCGTTCACCTTTTAATATCCATGGGTTAACTGTACCTGACCCTGTACGACGGCCGGAGGGGGAGCCTGATATCAATAAAAAGGGGTTTTCATTATCCCTGTACCGCGTTGCATTGATGGCGACACGATGTTGATGAGTCGTTGGTAAATGTTCTGCCCACTCCTCAATTGGACTATAAGGAGAACCACTGCCGAGTTGTTGATAAACTGCATCGACACGTGCTGCACCATCTTGAATGCTTGATACCGAAGAGAGCACCTGATTTATGTGCGCATCAAGCATAGATGTTAAATCCTGCAAATTACGACAGAATTGAGGATTGTCATCGATTTCCGCCTTCTGAATAACTGAGTTACCTGTTGTGTTCTGTTGAACCACATGGGTCAACTCATGCGCCATCAGCCGTTTACCTTCGCCACTGTATGGCTTATATTGCCCGGCGCCAAACACAATATTCCGACCCAAAGTAAAGGCCCTGGCATTGATACTTTTGGACAATTTGGCGGCACTATTATCAGCATGCACTCTGACACCGCTGAAATCAGTCCCGAAGCGCGGCTCGAAAAAAGAGCGTTCATCTTGACTCATCGGCCGTCCGCCACCGTGCAGAGACGAAACACCCGAAGCAACTCCGGCCGTGATCCCCGGCGCGGCGGCGGAATCCTTGCGCTGAATCAAAGGCGTGATCTGTTCTGATAAGGGTTTTAGCCTTATTTCCTCTTCGTCCCCGGACCGGGAACAGCTATCCTTCATTCAGCCAGGTTTCGGGCGTATCTCCGGAGCAGGCATTCTCATCACCCCGTCGGCAATGCTGTCGGCCTCACGTTCATATTTGTCGTTTGGGGCGCCGATCTTGAGTTTGGCCTGCAGTTGTCCGGACTCATACATCTGTTGCAGGGCGGTGTTGCCGAGTTGACGCTGGATATGTAACAACGGATCCTGCGGTAAAAAGGAGGGCGCTGCCGCAGCCCGCGGCGAAGGTACAGGCTTTACGCTGCTTTTGGAGTCAGTTATTTTTGATAGAGATGTTCTTTGATTCATGGATTGTTTGTCCCTCTTTTCATTTCCCCCTTTGCGTCATCAACCAGCACATTAAAATCCATTGAATGGCGCTGAACCGGACGATCAACGCAAAGCAGCCAAAGATTTAATCTATCTAAAGCTTTCAGGGCCTTACACAAATATTTAGAAATTTTAATCAGTTTTTTTTGTGCATTTGATTGCATACCAAATAACAAAATCAATCTAGGCGGTCCCTTTAATTTTGGTTCACTAGTCAATTTTAGACTTATAGGTGACCTTATCTTCAGGAATCATATAAACTGCTTCAAGTTGAATCTTTCTCTCCTTCAAGTTTTCCTCAACCCATTCGTAGTTAAATTCCATTTTTTCAAAATCCTTCCAAATTCTTTTATCATTGGCACAACTATATTTAAAACAGACTTTAGGACGGTCAGCATATATTGAGCAGCAATGTTTCTCCAGATCCAGGTGGTAACAATATCCATTTGTGTTTTGTCTAATGAAATAAGGTTGACCCAAGTCCCATTTAATTTTTCCTGATTCGATTTCATCTATCGATAATGCAAAATTCAATTTGCAACATATCCCTTTGCAAATACCTAAACGCTCTTCACAATTTACAGGATCAAAATCATGAGACGCTTCTCCATTGTTATCCTCGCTGATAGCGATGCAGGCATGAAAATGCTCCTTTTTTTGGAGCGTTTCATCTCTTACTTTTTTTACCGTTTCTTCAAATCTTTTTTTATCAAGTAAGTCTTGTGCAATTAGAGTATCGAGCAATCCGTATAAAAAGGATTCTATTTCGTTAATCCTTTCTGCTTGATTACTTAAAGAGCTATGCGTAAAAAAACCGGAGCGCTCTAATTGTCTTTCAAGCTCAGATAAAGTCTTGTCATTGTTATTTATTTTCGGTTCCGGCATTTTATTCCTTTTTCAGCAAACCTTTCAAACGCTCTATTTCTTTATCTCTGGCCTTAAAGTCTTGATAAAACCTGATTGGGATATCCTTTATTTTGGATATGTAAAAGGCCGCAAAGTCTTTGATTCTGTATTGGTAGGCATTGCCAATGGTTGCTTCTTGACTTCCTTCATATAGTATCCTGCTGGCCCTATCATCCAGTAATTTTGTTAAAGGGGAAATTGCAGCAATATCAAATTTAATAAATTGCTTACCCAAGTATCCGGTATCATTTTCATCATATAAAAGGCCCCATAAATTACCATTAAGCTGAGCTGAATTCCCCCTGTCTGCACTGGTGTGCTCTAAAGCATGAGCATAAGCGTCTGCCAAGGTTTTATAACTTTTGATATCCAATTCAACATCAAAGTATCTTAATACTTCAGCAGCCAAAAATTTTGCATGAGAAGGGCTTGAGTCAGAAAAAATGATGCCTTTGAGTTGTTCAACATTTTCTCCATTTTCCCAAATACTATCGGCCAGGCTCTGTTCTCCATACATAAAAAGCCCAGGATAGCCTATTTCTATCAATCTGCTTTCAAGGTCATTTTTCTTCATTTTGCATTTGATTCGTTAAAACCGAGAAGCAAACAGCCTTGCTTAAACCTATAGACAGGGTGAATCACCAGCTTTAAAGCTATGATCTTTCATCTATAAAGTCAGCCCCTCTCATCCAGCCCGTTAAACCAATCAGGGCACCATCTACTACTTCAATTTTTGCTTTCCCGGCTAACGGATTCGTTCCTGGAACATCATATAAGTGCGTCCCGTCTGTCACTTTAACTCTTGTGTTTTCGGGTATTCTGTCCTCTATTAAATTATTTATGTCTATCCAGCCAGTTAAGCCTCTACTGTTGCCGTATACTACTTCTATTTTTGCTTTTCCGGCCAATGGATTCATACCTGGAACATCATACAAATGCGTCCTGTCAGTAACTACAACTCTTGTGTTCTCAGGAATATGGGGCCCTATAACACCGTTATCATAATAAATAGACGAACCTCCTGGTTTTACTAATGCAATATTATTATCATAATCAATGTTTGCCCCTCCGGGTTTTATTAATTTTACATTAACTAGAGGTAAATTTACAGTATCTGCTCCAGTAGAGGTTTTTGAGGCATTCCAAATTTCAGCGGCTTTCATAAAGGTAGATGAAGGAACACCTTGAGAAACTACCTGAAGAGGAATTTTAGTGAAATTACTTGTTGAATCAGTTCGCCATCCCCATCTTACTGAACCATAATAAGTACCAGCTTGAGTACCTTTTGTCGCCAAAGCCGTTGTTTCAAATATATGTCTGGAATCTTTTGCTGCTCCGCTTCTTGTCGGTTTATCTATCAATGTGGCATCCTTATGTTTAGAACCAGACTTATCAGTATAATGATATCCAAGACTTCCCCAATTAGCAGAGATATTAGTGTCATCTAAAGAAGCACTAGGTTTTGTTTTTACCGGATAAATAGGATTATTATAAGTAGCAGCTCTATCTATCGCAGTCCCTTCATCAGTTTCACCTGCACCAGTATTGATGTTAATAGCATCTGCTGCTCCAATATTTCTGAGGGCAGCGCCAGGAGTTAAACTTATCTTTTTATTAACGATCCCCTGTACAGATTGTGTCAGTCCAATTAGTTCTGCATCAACATTATTCCCAGGCGTAAATTTTAATTTAATGTCAACTCCGCGAACCCCCGTTGCAGGTGGATATACGGTTCCCCTAGAATCTTTATCTTTCCTTAAATCGTACTGGTCGGTATCCCAGGTGCCACCAGAAGTAGTTACTGCACGTTGAATAACACTATTTTTTGCCTGGACCGTCCTCAAAGAATTTCTAATTCCCAGACTGGGAGACAGGTATTTTGATATTTTTTCTCCTCTTACGGTTTTCTCCCCAAAATTATCTGCTTTCGCTTCCAGACCTTTATTTTCACTGACGGCAAACCCTTTTCTCACGACACTAGCAGGTCTAACTACGCCACTTCCCTGCTGAACCGTGTGAGTCAACTCATGCGCAAGCAGGCGCTTACCACCAGCACTATCTGGTGAATACTGGCCTGAACCAAAGACAATGTCCCGCCCTACGGTAAAGGCCCTTGCATTAATCCTTCCGGCCAAATGGTTTGCATTTGAATCATTATGAACTCTCACACCACTAAAATCAGCGCCAAAGCGGGGTTCCATAAATAAACGGGTAGATTCAGTCAGCCGTTGACCTCTACCACGCATGGACTGAATACCCGATGCAACATCAGCAGTCACGGCAGACGTTGCACCCGGCTGTTCCTTTGCCTGCATAAGATTATTTTGTTCTTCATCGGTTTGGCGCTGGAGTCCATCTTCACATGTCGAGCATATACGTTGGACAGTATTATTATCAGCAACACTGCCAGTGACTGAAGGGGGCGAGTTGCTTGTCAGTTCGGAAAACTGTGAATTCAAATCCGGCATTCTCATAACATGGTCCGCCACCCGGTTGGCTTCCCGTTCGTATTTATCGTTGGGAACAGCGATTTTTAGCTTGGCCTGCAATTCTCCCGGCTCATGCATCTGCTGCACGGCGGCATTGCCAAGTTGGCGCTGGACCAGTAAAAGTGGGGCTTGCGGTGAAAAGGAGTGTTGCACCGCAGCCTTCGGCGAGGAAGCAGGCGTGGCGCTGCTTTTGGAGTCGCCCTTTTTTGATGTAAATGTTCTTTGATTCATGGATTGTCTGTCCCTCTTTTCATTTTCCCCTTTCATTCATCAGCCGGCACATCAATAGCCACTGAAAGGCGCTGAACCAGGCAATAACCAGCGCCGTCAGGAAGCAGTCGATAAACCACCAATATTGAAACAATCCTGGCCGGTAAAGAGCAACCAGGGCAAAGGCTGTCAAGTGGCCGAAGCAATAGCCGCAGCAGAGCATTTTCCCTTAAAAGGCGTTCTTCCCCTTTATCCACTCCCGCAACGGCAAAAAAAGTTTCATTTCGGCAACGGTAAAGGGGATAGACGCCGTGACAAGGGAAAGATAAATGACCGCTTTCATCCCGGCTGCGCTAACAGCCGCCGCTGCAATGCGCCACAGGGCGCAGCATATATTTCTTTGTCCATTTGTTCATGTTGTAGTCCTTTCATTCTATAAAACGGTCGCTGTTCCTCTTTGCCGATATGAGGTAGCCTTTGCTGGAATGTTACCTTGATTCCAAATGTTTGAGAAAAACCCTGTAAACTTCCCTTTTATTGTTAGAAACCATGCACTTTCCTGGTCTGTGTTCATGGGCTGGCCGTTAAATTTCCCCGAGAGTCTACGCCCACTGAAATTGATATCGTCTTGGTATCAACAACTTGATTGGTCCCTCCATCGAGTATTTCAATAGTTTGTGTAACATCTTGAACGAATCCCTGAGGACTATTGCCTCCCGTTATCGCAATGTCCCCTGGTCCATCTACCCAGACTAGTGTTTTGTCGCATGCTCCAATAGGGTTTATTCGTGCTGCCTTGGTCCAGGCGTTCCCCTGGAGCGGGGTAACTGGCCGATGGACTGTGCGTCGTGGGGCTTGCCCATCTCGTGTAACAGTAATGACTTCAGATTGGCGTAAAATGCAGGGATTTCGAGAAGTTTCGCATATTTCCCAGTCTGCGAAAAAGAGAAAATGCCCTGCAGTAAACATTCCAGCCGGTATTCCGGGAGCAGCCATGTTGCTGTATTTGAATGGTCCCGTTGATGCGCGGCGGGGCGCTGAAAGATTTGCCTGCCGGCGTAAGCTATTTCTATTCAGGAAATTGTTACCATGACGCTCCATATCGGCATAAGGTGTACCAACTTGATGGCTATCCAGTGAAGCGATGGGAACGCGGTACCTAGTTCCGCTAGAACAAACCTGACATCCCGAACAACCTGGGGTACTCGGATTCACAGCCGGACTTTGGGCTACTTCTTCCGGGTTCAGTTCCAGCCTTCCTATGGAACTTTCTGAGGCTGAGTTCGAAATTTGTGATTTTAAATTTTCAGCCCCGGACTCTCTTGTCCACGTCACCGGGTCATCCTTTTGCTCGTATTTGTCGTTGGGAGCACCTCTTTTCAATTTGGCCTTCAGTTGCCCGGACTCATACATATGCTGCAAGGTGGCATTACCGAGTTGGCGTTGGAGTTGCAACAGTGGGTCCTGCCGTGAAAAGGAGGGCCCAGTCGCAGTCTTTCGAGAGAAAGCAGGCATAACGCTGTTTTTGGAGTCAGCCTTTTTTGATAAAGATCTTCTTTGATTCATGGCTTGTGTGTCCCTTTATCCCGATTCGGGGGAAATGCACCGGCAGTGATTCAATTAAAATCATTTAGCGCATCATCAGGCATTATGATAGATCCGGTTGCACTGAGCATCACTTAAGGTTACCGTTGCGCGGGGACGGCCGTGCATAATTCCGGGTAGCGTATGCCGTTCCAGAGAATCCCGGTCAATCAATTGATGACCCAGTTCATGGGCTAACGTATCCAGGCTGCCGCTATTATTAACCACCGATTTTCGACGGTTTAAAGCGTGGGTGCCGGCGCGGGTGGAGCAAGAGAATCCACCACCGGCAATGCCCGTAACTGTCGCGACAAAGTAAGCGCTGATTTTACCGGTTCCCATTCCATACTCCGCCCTTCCGCCCCGATACATTCGGCGTTCCTCCGCCGTAACCGAGCCGCAACTGCTGCCTGAACGCAAATCAGTATCGCCACCCAGCCAGGTTGTCGTAAAGGGCGCCGCCGCCCGGCTGTCATCGGCATTAACGCCATGCTGAATACGTACATTGCATTGGGAAAATATGGAATTGGCAACCGCAATTTGAGTCGACGGATTATGGGTCGAGCCGACCAGTTTCAGCGTATCGACAACAACCGTCTTTTCGGCACGTGTCCGCCGTGCACCCGGCGGCGCCTGCGCGGCTACGCCGGCGACCAGACCCAGCATCAGGTTAGCTCGCCTTAGATTTGATTGTTGTTCGGCGCTCAGCGTGGCGGGCGCCGCCGCCAGGGCCGTTCGTATTTCCGCTAATATGGCGGCACCATCGCGTTGCGCGGCTAATAATGAAATGCCCCGGTTGACCATCCAGTTCATAAATGAAAGCGCCACGTCAAATCTGCCCGCGCCCAGTTGACGAAAGGTTTCTCGAATGAACGGCAGCGCAGCTATTGCGTTGGTTTTAGCCTGAGCAGTTAAATGTATCCCCCGTCCGCCGGCGTCGGTTTCTCTGGCCAGGAATGCCCGCACATCAGCCGTTAATGTCGCCGGCGCCACCGCCGCAGTAGCGGTAGCAGGCGTATCCAATAGGGGCAACCACGCCGCCTCAAATCCGGTCGATAAAGTCCGAATAATGCCGGGATGTAATGTGGCTACGCCCGTTACTTCATCTATCAGCACGGGCAAGGGAAATCTAAGGCCTGCTTGCCACCGGTTCATATTGGGCAAGCGAAGATAATAACGATTATAAGCCATTAATCCTTTGGCCAGAATCTCCTCATCAATGATATCCAGGGGCACAGGGGCCGTTGCGCCCGGTGCGGTAAAGGGCGTCGCTGTTGTCCATAAGGGCAATAATAATCTGGCCATCATCCTGAACGTAAGGTTTGCCCCGATAATGATATTCAGACGGCCGGCACGCGGATAACGCAATCCTCCCGCAATGGTAACCGGTCCTACTCTGGTGTCCGTCACGTTAGTGGGGTAAAATTGAAGTCCCGTCCCCGGCGTTATTCCCAGGGCCATGGTTCGGCCGACTGCGCCGGGGTCGGCGCGATAAATGGTATTTTTATCCGCTTTCGTTTTAATATAATGATCGCGCAAGGCAGGCCCGGCATGTCCCTGTTGCGCAACATGCGCCAATTCATGTGCCATCAAAGACTTGCCTTCCCTGCTGTGCGGCTCATATTGACCGGTGCCAAAGACAACATCCCGCCCCAGGGTAAATGCCCTTGCATTAACACTTTGCGCCAAATAGGCGGCACTCGAACCTTCGTGAATACGAACACCACTAAAGTCAGCCCCGAAGCGGGGCTCAAAAAAGGCCCGGGAAGATTCGGAGAGAGGTCTTCCGCCGCCTTGAAGCGAAGAAATACCCGAAACGGTGTCGGGCGTAACTCCCGACGCTGCAGCCATATCCTTACGCTGGATGACAGGCGTAATCTGCTCTGAAATCGGTTTTAGCCTTATTTCCTCTTCGTCCCCGGACCGGGAACAGTTATCCTTCATTCAGCCGGGTTTTCGCTGAATCTGCGGATCGGGCATCCGCATCACCCCGTCGGCAATGCTGTCGGCCTCACGCTCGTATTTGTCGTTGGGAGCGCCTATTTTCAGCCTGGCCTGGATAAGGTTTTGCATTCCCTCGTTGCCCAGGCTGCGTTGAAGCAGCTTTAATGGTGACTGCACCGCTGAATTGGTTTCCGGCGCAGACCGGGGTTTGCCCGCCGGACCCATTTCGGCAGAAGTCTTTTGATTAAACTGAATATTTTTTTGCTTCACAGAAAACCTTCCTCCTATAGCAAGATCCAGGTCAAAGGTTCATTATCTCTCCCAGCGTCATATCCTTTAGCCGTTCGTCATCGAGGGCGACCTGGAGGACCGAAAGTTCGTCCTGGAATATCTCCGCCTCTCTGGCCGAAACATCAGGTGAGGCAACAGCCCGGGAAATATCTTCAGGGGCAGAAGCAAGTATATCGCTTATGCTGCGGCCGCCCAGGGCGGCAAAGGGGGCCAGGGCGGCTTTCATCCCCATTACCATTCTTGCCTTTGCCCGAAACTCCCGGAGTTTTACCGTCGGAACAGCTGATTCGGGAACCAAAGGGTCAGCCAGCGCCATGTCTCCCATTGTATTTATCCCGTCACCTTTCAGGGCCGCTGCATATTCCTCCCCCACACCATCAATGTTAATCACAGGAAGGTCCGAACCCAGGCCGGTCAGTTCCTCTCTGGAAACGGCCCCGCCCCGGAAATTCAGTCTCAACCGGCGGACAAGCTTCATCCCCGGCGAAAGGTCGATACGGGGATGGGTAACATGGTTTATCATGATTCCGCTGTTAGCCCTCTCCGTTGCATTTCCTCCGAAAAGGCCGAACTCCCTGATTGTAAGAGGGCCGGAAGATGAAAGATCTTCATGGGCGATCTCAACAGTCGCCTCCAGCGTGCCCGTCGGCTTTTTTGCGGGCCTGCCGCGACCATCAAGATAGACTATCCCCTCTTCAGTAATAGCCTTTCGAAAAACCTCCCTCACTAACGCAACATCGGTCAGCAGCGGCACGGGACGTTTTGAGTCCCAACCTTCCTCCCCCCTGCCAAAGGCAAGGAAGAGCCCCCCCCGGGCCACGCTCTCCCCTTTCACCAGCATGGAAAGAAGGAGGCTGCAGCTGTCTACAACAAGGTTGGAGCGCCAGCGGCTATTTAAAAGTGCCTGGCCCTGACCATCTGCGACAACATCCCGATAATAACCTTTAATAAGTTGAGACATAGCTAAATTTATGTAAATAATTTATTTTTTCCTGTGGGTTTCATTATCTCAAAACGGCGGTATTCTATCGCCTGATATTCCCTTCCATATCGATACCTATGAACTCTGTTGCATGACTGTCATAGATGATGTAGCGCGCATGACCCCACGGGCGAGCCGCCGTTGAGATTACATTGCCATTATGAATAATGTCTTCCTGATAATAAGTGTAGATATGCAACCCTGTAAGTGCCAACCATGATTGGATCGAATGAGGTATGTGATATGTTGCATCTCCTCCGGGAATGGTACGAGTCGGTACTTCAGGTGCGGGGGTTTCGATAACTGAAAGATCATAAAGTCCTTCGATTACACTGTATGCACCATACATGGCATTTACAGCTAGGCTCAACTCCTTTGCCCCTTCTGGTACAATAATGGATTTATGTCTGCCAACTAAAAAACTTGTCTCGAAGCCATCAAAGGAACCTATGATCGCACCTGCATATTGATTGGGTGCATAATATCCTTCAGTTAATAAGTAACGATTGTTTGATTGTGCAATGGCTGTAATGTTGCCAATAGATAATTGTGTTCTATTAAAAAACAGCGGCGAACTAGCTTTTGTTTTCAGCCTTGCTGGACTAGGTGTTACTTGTTGAGTAAAGCCTGCCGCTGATGTCGGTGGCAGTGGACCATCCTTACCATCAATATCGACACCGCCAGTCGCAATTACCGTCACCACTGTATTTCGCTTGACAGGAATATCAATTTTATTGGGGCCGCCGTCAACCGCAGCTTTCAGCTTGTATTTTTTCGTGATGTAAGGCAATGGTTGACCAATAAATTTGAGTTTAAGCAATTTGCTATCACCTTTCTCAAGAGGTATTTCATACCACCCTTCTTTGCCTTCAACCTTCTTAATACCGACTTCATCTGCATTTTCCAATTCCCAGCGCGGCGAACCAATATCTGGCGCCATGTTGGGTTCCGTTTTGAAGCATGCAAGATAGAGCGCAATCAAAATAAGCAGAACACCCAGCACAGCAATAATCTTAGGCAATATGCCGGAAGTATTACTAAATTTGATATAAACAATGGCAATTATCAGAAGCACCACTCCAATTATCAAGAGTATCATTGCTATCGATGAAAACTTGCAATTGAGTCCGGATTGTTTGGCATTTACGGTCAAGCCGAAACTTGCTGTCGCCGTCTTAATAACAGGATGCTCATTATGCATAACAGTCTGCATATACACTTTTTTGATCTTGCCTGTTTTAAGGTTTGGTAGTGCATTTCCGTATAGCTTTAGTGTGTGCCGTGCCTCTGATGTAGTGAAATAATTTAAATTCCTGGATATATAATTAGAAGAAGTGCTAAGATCATCGTCAAGGTTAAAATTCTCCAAATAGGCGTGGGCACAAACAAACGTTGCATCTTCCCGGTTAAACTCGTCAGCCATAGCATCAAAATCAAACTGAAATGTTTCCGTATGCGTTTGATTATAGTTTATGGGGGTAGCAGTAACATCCTTGGTCTGGAAAGTATACTCTTCTAATAAGGGTCCACCAGCATGATACGGCATGAGCCCGAGTTTTACAGTGCCTGGATTAGAAATCGGGGCCGCTATTTCCTCAGGCCCGTCAAAATAATAAGTTAATCGAAAAGTATTTATCTCATTCTTCTTTACCAGTTCCGCTTCTGCTTCATAGTCTACATTATTAATCTGCCATGGTACTTCCGCCATTGAAAAATTCATGTCAAAACAAACATCTTCGAGTACTATGTTTACCAGATCGTTTGCTATTGGTGCGATGAGTGCGAGATTTGAATCCCATTGACTAATACTTGGTGTCACGCCTGTAGCATCACTATGCAGCCCGGCTGGCCAGACACGCACCTGACTTATAATTGTATCCGGCTCATTTGAACCTACTGATGCAAATACATAAGCACCTACAGCAAAATATGGATCAGCTGTATTTAGTTGAAAGGGAGGACCAGCATTAATTGGGATATCAAACTCAAGATTCCAGATTTTATCTTCTGGATCAGGCGCAGTATAATCATAAGCATAGCGCGCGGTTACACTAGCCGCTGCCGCCTCGTTAGGTTGCCAGTTATCACCGCTTCGCTCGTAATACTCAATTGTTTCGGCATTAACATTGCAGGCTTCATTACTTGTAAGAATAGTGTCATCATTTTTCATCCTTATGAGTAATGCAAAATCCTGGTTGTCCCAGGCACCACCACTGTTATTTGCATCGAAAAATAACAACACGGTATCAAACTGTGATATATCTTCATCTTCTGCCGTATCGATACCTATTCTAATCCTGTTCGGTCCAGTAAGTTGAGCAATATAGATATGCGACTCTATACTAGTGGCTACGGGATCAAATGCACCCGGACCAACAGAGGACCATATTGTGTCTGCCATACAAGTACCGGAAGCTCCAGGCGCAACAACACCATCCACAGTAGGCGGGGAGGAAAAATCCCTCACACAGAGGTTATCCGCCAGCACCACATCTGAAAACAGCAATGAGCAGAATACCATAGCTGCTACAAGCAGATCCTTTCTGACTTGACTCATGCATTTATTCAAACTTTGAGATACCTTCATTCTCTCCTCCTGATCCTAATATTATTATTGTCTTCAATTTCTTGTTTTTATCCCGTCAGTACGGCTATTCCACTGTAATAATAGAAATCACTGCTTCTCCTAAAATATTGCTGGTTCCACTTTCTGTAGCTGTTAAAGTAAAATCAAACGTAATCCCATTTCCTGCGGGGCGTATAAAATCAAATCCGAATTCAATATTATTTTCAGCTGGGATTGTTACGTTACTCAAACTAGACGGCGCTGGAGCAAATATTGTCCAGCCAGATGGTGCAGGTGTATAACTTACATTTACCTCAACAGGCGTCATCGTATTATTTGCAAATCTTATACTAAAGCTTGCAGCCCCTCCAGCCACAGCTGGTGGGAATTGATATACGCCATCAATGGAAACAAGATTGCTTGTTAACGGGAAAATCACGAATCCTTCTTCTGAAGGCGGCACGTTGTCCCCAATCGTCAATATTTTCTGGGTTGAATTACGTCCCAATCCCACTTCGTTTGAACGGGCATAGGCGCGAAGACTAAATGTTGTTGTAGCAGCATCAACATCTGGTGCAGTCACAGAAACAAGGAATTCAACTTCATCTTCACCAGGTCCCATTCTTATATCTAGCGGTATGCTGCTGTCTAGATTTCTCAATTCTGTTGACCATTGCGGATCGATAAATACTTCAACGTCGATTACATCTTCCGGTGTAACATTGCCGGATACTCGATAGCGCAAATCAAAATTACCATTACGCATCACTGTGGGTGTAAGCGAACCCAGATATATTATTTGTATAAATCCTGTTGAACGATCCAGTTCTTGCCCAAATTCGTAAATGATCCGCTGCTGAGTACGAACAGCTTCATAAAGGTTGCCTCTTGCCAATGCATCAGAAAGAGAGGTGAAGCTTCCTGGGGCAGGTCCTGAGACAAGTCCTCCTATCCTGTCAATCATTGTGGTAAAGGCTGACAAATAAATGGTGCCTTCACCCGGTTTGTTGAGTGGCAGTACCGATTCCTGCCAACGCTGTACAAATCGCTCTTCCGCCATTCGTAACTGTTCGAAGAGAGAAAGTGCTCCTTTAGTGCTTAAGCTATTGGCGTTCATCAGCGCGACTCCCTGCTCGGCGACAACAGCTATTGCGCTCAACGCATCAATACCCATCACTTCCGCAGCTAGATACTCACTGTCCGGCGCAATAAATTTTGTGGTCAGGTGAAAAATAAAGTCGCGCACCGTGTCCCTGGTATTGGATAACAATACATAGAATTTGTCTGTATCAACAAGCATGGTATTATCATGATCGCGAAACGCCACTTCGCGTAGGAAAGAAACCTCTGTTTCCCTTAAATCAGTAATACTTTCTCCATCTATGGCGTCAACACCGGTAGAGCGCTGCACCAATGCCAGTGGATAATAGGTATGCCCCGCAGGGCGGGCATTAAATAGCGCAAAGTAGTCATCCTCCAGCACAACGCGAACAACCCATTCCCGACGCAGACGAATTGTGGTTTCAATGCCAATATGGACATCAACCAGGTTTTCATCTTCTTTACTGTCGATTTCCCGGTCCCAAATATCCAGAAAAATCAGATAGGCATCACTCGAACCTGGAGTCGTCAATGGCGCAACAGGATCAACATCCCATTCAGCGGCAAGCTGGCTATTATCATACAAGGGCTGTTCGCTATACATTATGTCACTGTCGTTGACAACCATTTTACCTTCAATGAGGAGTTTGCCGGTATCACCCTTGTCATTCGCTCCCTTGATAATAAAGTCATTACCCGCCCCTGGACTGGCCGTTGCCGTCACCAGCGCCGTATTGATTACCGCGCTGACTTCTGCCGCTGTTGCAATGGAAATATCGGCAAAATCCCCGCCAGCAAATGTGATGCTCACAGGTGGAGCGCCATTTATTGATATTTCCAGTGAATCACCGTCTGATAGCGGGAATGGCTCACTTCGCATTCCCGTTAGTCTGGCTGGCGAAGAACCGGAACGTGTGACTGAAAAATTCTGTTCATTGAAGCCGAGTATGGTTGCAGCGGTAGAAGTGGCAAGATCAACAATGACCGATGACAAGCCATAAGCATCCATGATATCTGCTCTGATTACTATAGTGTTAACTCCTCCATTATCAAGCGGTACAATCCAGAAACCAATGCTGCCGACAGGCGCACCGTTGCCAATCACAGCTGAATTTGATATTTCAAGCTCATATCTTCTTATATCATCCATAGTGTTCCAGTCTGCGTCCAGGATCGGAACGCCCTGCTGCATACGAACCCCTACGTAATGCTTGGCAACGGAATCGGCCAACCTCGCTTTAGGGTCCCTCGAATAATCACCCATTCACTGCACCTCCTTTCAAAATATCAGGTTAATTGTCCTGTCCAACGTATCGGCATCCTCTTTGTGGATAACCGGATGGCGGACGTAGTCTATCATGTACTCTTCCGGCCCGAACATCCCGAAAAGGCCAAATTCCCGCAAGGGATAGCTTGTTTCCCCGCCGGCAATGGGCAAATCCCCCGGTCCGATAGTGACGGACACTTTCAGCCGATGCGTTGGACCCGGGACAGGACTGCCTGCAGCATCAAGAAACTCCATTTGGCCACCGCTTATCGGCATATCAACGGGACCGGGATCACTGAGATGCTCAATTGTTCTAACCGGTGGACCGGGTGGATCGCTGTCCCAGCTTTCTTGCCCTTTTCCAAGCTTCAACAGATGGATGCCACTTGATGACTCTCCTTTCATAAATGCGGCAAGCAGGTATCGGCATCGGTCAACAATGATATTGGAGCGCCAGCCGAAATCTGCAATTCCCCCCTTTGAACTGATCAATTGATCATGGTAGAGTCCCTTTGGCAATATTATATTTGATGACATCTATATCACTCCTCCTGATCAAGTTATTAAATAATGCCTTCTCCGGGACCCGGCAGGGCTTCTTCTGCCAGCGAAGTCAATACATCTTTATGAGACTCGCTGATAAACCTTGACTTATCCATTAAAGGCAAACCATAGGTGTAAACATATTCTGTATGCAGGTCTTGTCTGGGTATAAAAACCGCCCTGTCCGTTATAGGCATAAACCCGGCAAGGACTTTTTCAAGCCGATCAATGCCTGCTTTAATCTTGCCCTTGTCCATAGTGTCATTGTTCAGATAAAGACCGATGGTATCCCGCGAATACCAGTCAGTTTCCTTTTTCCCGGTATCATAGGTATAAGTCTGAAAGTCTTCAAACTTCCCTCGCAGGGCAATCTTCTCGGCATCCCGAATATGAACCGTTGTAGAACCGGCATAGCGAAAATCGACGGTTTTTGTCGCACCGTAAACATCGCTGGCATATGAAATACTTTCGTTGGAACGATAAATGAGAAACAGGGTATCATCAACAGATAATGGGAAGGGCGCCCGCCGGGAATATGGCGTGTCTGTTATCTCTTCCTCAGTCCCCCAGCTATTTGCCGCCACATCCAATGTACGCTGCCGGATGGACCAGCTGCCATTGCGATTAGAACTCCAGAAAAGCTCAATATCCCCGTCTGCATTGACGAAGACCGCCGGTTCTTTATCATGATATTGAGGCGGCAAAGCGGAAAGGGATTGCACTCCACTCCAACCGGTGTCATCAGGATTGGTATTTTCCTTGACCCGGTATACCAGAGTCCATCGTGTCTGGTCCGACTCTCCCGCAGCTTCCTGCCGTGCCCAGAATACCCAGAAACGCCTTGCAGGCCCCTCGGCCGGATGGAATAGAATAAAGGGCTCCCCTTCTACCCGTGGATCTTGACCTCCATCGAGGGGAAAAGAAATTTCCGCCCCCCAGGCGCTGCCGTCATAGCGGCTGTACTTCATCTCCCACAAGCTCCCTTGTCTCTCCAGCCAGTAGAGCCAAAACCCTCCTGTATCATCTTCTACGGCAAAAGGCTTTTTCCGGTTGATTCCATCATCACCAAAAGGCAGGGTATCGATAGGAGTCCACAAGCCGCCATTTCGGACGAGACCCTTCATACTCCAGGCGCTGTTACTTTCGTCATAGGATGACCAGAAAAGCCGAATGCCACTATCATAAACCAGGGCTGAGGGGTACTTGTTGATTCCCGTTCCCTTCGTCAGAAACCGCCCGGGAGTCCAGTCGTAAATACGTACCTGGCCAGCCTCTTTTTTGATGGTATATGTATGCTTTTCATCGCCATCAATGATAAGCCAGGTACTTGCCTGCTTTTTAATCCTGCTATTTTGGGAAAGCGAAAAACCTTCGTCCTTAAATGCCTTTATTAAAGCCGGCGAAATAGCGCCGCTATCGAGCTCATCTTCAAAGCCGGGATCGATAATGGACATGTATTTTTTATACCCTATATGCCAGTTGCCATTCCTGAGCGTATGATAGAAAAGCCAGATAACACCCTCTCCGTCATGAATTGCTGTCGGTCTGCCTTCGTATGCAAAATCGAGTGATAAAGGTTCAGCCGGCGCCGTCCATTCTCCGGCGCTGCTTCGTTGATGCAAGCAAATATTTAATCGCTCGGGCCTGTTGGAAAGAAAAACATTATGAACAAACTCTTTGGTACGGCTCTCCCATCCGCTCATACGTTTAACAGTAGCTTCAACAGTGGGGATAATGCCGATTCGCTTATATAAGGCAGGGGCATTTTTTATTTCATTGCGCTGAGTTTCAATCTCCAGGTTGTAGTCCGTTTTCCAGCCGATCCATTGCGCCAGAAGCGGTAAAAGTGATCCATCCAGTTTATCAAGGTTATGCAAGTCAAGACCTGCACGGGCAAAACTATGGAATTGATCAAGGTGGTTTCCGGCAATATCGAGTAAGCGGCGCAACTGCCCTTTTTGCCGGTCCTCTTCCGATACTTCATCGGGATCAGGTAAAACCGTATCGTAGCGGTGATAGATTGGAGGGAGAAGATCATACATCTGTCCCGCTATATTAAAAGGTGAAGTGGCCATGGCAGATACCCGGTTTTGGCGATCAAACTGATATTCCGCCGGGTCGCCCTTATAGGGAAAGAGCGTATAGTAATAAACCGTTTCACCCTTAAGGTTTTTGTCTGCGGCAAAACTCAGCCCCTCATCTTCCGCGACCAGAACGCCATCATCGGGTGAAGCAGGGTGCCTGCCTTCACGTCGCACGACACGCACACCGCGTACTTCAGAGTCGCTAATATCCCATATCAGGTCTATGCAGTTGCCGCCGGGATGCGGCATTGCGGTAATATTTTCCAGCAGCATATCTAAAGGCCTCCCTCCAGGCTGACAATATAGATGCCATTGGCATAGTTTTGATCATCGTCAGGGTCATCGGCTATCCGGGGGATTTCGTTAACGCCTAACGCAATTATTCCGTCTTTTTCAATTTCATTTATTTCTTCATAATTGCGCGTAAACTGTTTAATCGTCACATACTCGACGCCGTCTATTTTCTCTATGGCTTCATAAAACTTGCTCAGATAAACGCTGATCCCAAAGTCTACTTTATTAAAGGACAGGAGACCGCTTACGGCCCGGCAAACCTTCTCTTTTATCTGCTCTTTTGAATAATAGCCCTCAACACCGACTTCAGCGCTGATGTAAATCTTCACATAATCAGCGTCTTTAACCTCGATGAGGGTAGATAATGGGCGCTTGTCCTCAAAATAAGCCAGGAGGTTGGCCCTGAGAATATCACTGGCAGTTCCTCCTCCTTCGGGCGCAACAAAGAGACTGACAGTGTTCCAATTGGCTTTCTCGGCACGCACTTTCCCCACACCGTTAAAGTTAAGGGCCAGGTTCTTATAATCATCTGCCGTCACCGAACGCTTTAAAGAACGGAAGACATTGGGGGAATGCATTACAGCGTGATCAATGCCTTCGCGCTCAGCGCCCCCTGAAGCAGAATTGGGGTTTGTGACCTTAACACCTAAAAGTGACAATTGAGGCGCATCAATAATCGTCTCTATGCTATTTTTTGGTACATTCCCCTTTAAGCCGCCACCTACCCGGTAAGTAGCCTCAATGACAGCACCCTTTGGCGGGATGGCCCCGAAGCCGCCATCTCCGAAAATAAGCGTTACCCTGTCTTCCTCGTCAATTTCAATAACAAAGTCCTTCTGCCCTTCCCGGCTGAAAGCCAGACTATCGAGCAGTGTCCACTTATCCGGAGTCTCACCAAGCCTGGTGATGAGAATAATGTCCTCATTAATCCCCTGCCCCAAAGATCTGAGAATCAAACCTGAATGCGCCAGGGGAAACCTTTGATTTGGTGTACCGTCAGAAATACCAAGTATCTCATCTTTCACCAATCGTCCCTCTTCGACAGGAACGCCTTCCGTACCGAGAAGATCATCTTCTTTAAAATATTTTTTATTGCTTACGGGATCAACGGCAAGGGAGCCGCAATCAATAACAAGCGGATCTTCACGATTATATTCAAAACGTACACTCGCTTTATCCTTCTGGCTTTTTGTGGCAAATGAATCACCACGGCGAATAGTAACCACTTCATCGCAGGAAGCAGGGAAGGCTAATTGAAGCGCTGTGGAGGCAGGAGAAGCCGTCGACAGCCGGTAACCGATCAACCTCAGATGGTCGATTATGCTCCGGCGGGTTGTGGCTGTCGTGAGGAAACTTTCATTGGCAACACGGTCCTGATAATAGCTGAGAATATCCCCCATATGAGCAAAGAGCTCAAGCAGGACGTTACCAAAGTCAGCCTCTGACTCGTAATCTTTCCACTCGGGAAGTTTATTGGGAACCATGTCCCGTAAAGACTTAAGGATGCTGTCATAGTCGCGGGCCATGTAATCAACCCTGTTTTGCCCGTTTATTTTTTTAATTTCAGCCATTTTTTCCCCTTACCTGAAATGTATTCGAACCGCCTGTTTTGAAAGGTCTTCCCGCTTGGTATAAGCAATCTCAATTGTAATGGTTTCTTCCCCGGACTTTACATCAATCCCGTCCAGGAGAATAATATCTCCAAGCCATCTGCTCAGGGCCTGACCCACTGTAAATTCCGTTGCAGCGCCGAGCACTGAATCATTTGGCTCGAATACCAGGTTAAAAAGCCCGCAGCCAAATTCAGGCTGATTTACACGCTCGCCGGGAGCCGTAAAAAGCACCTGGGTAATTTTCCCGCGAATAGCTTCATCACCGCCGGTGGCATTGATGCGGCCTGCTTCGTTGATCGAAAATGGGAATCCGAATGTGGTAATTTCTGTCATTTACTCACCTATTCACTGTTTAGAACCTGAATCATTACTCTGAACAGGATACGAAATCCTGATTTTCTGCTGTTACTGTTGAATTTTCCGTACTACCCTTTCCGTCACATGTATCTATGCTATCGCTATCCAGTAAGGTGGCATCACCACCTACTTTCACAAAACTGCTGCCTGAACCAGAACTGGGAGTACCTGTTCCGATTGGCGTGTCATCAATAGAAGCTACAAGTGCTGGCGTAACAGTTGTTGGATTTACTTGAGTAATGTTTTGAGCAGATATAGGTAGATGCTCTCCCGGATCCAAACTACTTTTACTTGTAACAAGCACCACTGCTTTGCCATCGATGCTCACAAAATCACTTAGGTCATCCGTCATAGAACCTTTATAATCAAAATCAGCTATGCCAGTGAAAGAGCCCACTGAATTTGTTGCTGAATCTGGGCCAGTGCCACTAACATTATGTTTATCCGTTCCTTCCACCTTATCCCCTTCCACAACTATAAGTGTTCCCATATTTTACTCACTCTTAAGATGCCTTGGTAAAGTCCACTGTATCTGCCTTGATCTCCACTGCCTGCCCTGAAGCATCTATGGTAAATGCGACTTTCGAAGTAATATTAAAGGCATCTTCCTTCATTTCAATACAATTATCTGTTGAATCAGTTATTTTAATTCCATCTTTATTCATCGTAATCACGTTATGTTTCGACTCATCGATATTCTGAATAATGGTCACCATCTCATCGCCATCGGCATCTTCAAACTGGATCGTATGCCCCTTTTTCGTTTTAATGATCTTTCTCGTTGGTGGATCCTGAACGCTGTCCTGCTCCGCTCCGTCAGCATCATTGGGCTTCGGCAATTCACTTTCTCCATCAGGCTTGCTCCAGAATGTTCCAACCCAGATAGGAAATTCCAGGTCCCCTTCTTCAAACTCCACCCACAGACCGGCGTCAACCTCGGGGATGCAAAGAAAACCCTGGCCTGCGTCGCCGCCGTATGGAGTGCAGGGCATGGCCCAGCCGGTAACGACATCGTTGCCCAACACACTGGGAACTTTCACTTTAAGTCTGCCCAACTGTTCCGGATCGGCATTATCTACAACAAAGCCGCGATATTTGCCGTAAAACCGGCGCTCCACCTTTTGAACTAAATTGGCGACAACCTTTTCTATACTATCCATAGTTCTCTAAAAAAGTCCTGAAGAGGCTGAAAACTCCTCCGAGCCTGTGGGCATGATTGCATTCCTTTTCACTTTAAAAGACTGCGTGTATCCCTCTGAGGTAAAACAATGCGTCACATGGGCAACGTAATAGACACCGCTATGCGTCTCTCCCGCACCTTTGATAGTTACCGTGCCTCTCGGCCTCAGAACGTGTTCATAATAATTACCGGCAATTTCCCCTTCGGCGGTGACAAACCACTCTCCCTTGTGGTAAAGTCCCTGGCAGAGGGCGCTCATCTCGGCATTCCCGGTGGCATTGTTCATACCGATGTAAACCTGTCCGGGGTTCATCCCGGCTGCAAGCAGGCCTGAAGCATCGGTGTCGCCCAGGGCCGTTTGTTGACTGCTCTCGGCTGAAGCATCGAGCGTCTCCTTGTTTGCCCGGTCAACCTGGAACATGGCCACATTTACAGGTGTGAGGGCATTCAGATCAATAGAAAAACTGTTAACATTTGTCTCTCCTCCGAAGAGAACTGCCAAAACAGGCTGAGGATCGGCATCCACCTGGGGTGAGCTAAAAAAACCCGTCGAACCTTCCACATAACATTCGAAACCGTTTCTCAGGGCAAGCCGCCTGAGAAACTGCATATCTGTCTCCCGCTGGATAATGGTAGAAATCGCCTCGTCATGGATTACCTCCGTGTCTTCCACCTGGGGCGAAAAACCATAGGCATTAAATATCTCGGAAGCAATGTCACTATCTTTTTTATTGGGCCAGTCTTTCAACTTCTCCTCACGATCCATCAATACACTTCCATCCATCCCCCATACTTCCAAAGTACACTGAGAAGGATCAGGAGCAAAAACCGGTTTGACATGAGTAATGTACCCTGAAATAATCTCATCAGCGCCACTCTCAAAACCCGCGGTAACTGTTACCTGCTTCCAAACCATAAATCTCTCATCATCCAGGTAGGTCCAGGTTCCATCGGTTTGTTGCATGATAGCGATTTGCATTCTGAAAAAGCTTGCCATCTCTTCATCCAGTTCCACCTCCAGGCTGCTCAAGTCCTGGTAAAGATCACTTACCTCTTCGCCCTCGATTTCTATTGTGAAGTTTTCATGTTCCATTTTTTAAACCACTATATTCCGTGGAATAACAATCTTCTTCCCGATTCTGCCGACATTCTCCGGCTCTCCGACACTAAAGCCGAGAGTGGCTATCCCGCCGGCAATAGTTTCAACGGTCATATTCATTACGTTGTGTATAACTTTTACTGCCCATGTGTAATGAGTTATGCTCTCATAAACATTAAGCAAGGCCTCTTCAAGCTTAAATGTGTAAACCTGCTTGCTGCTCCGGTCCGTAATCCGCCAGGTCTTATCATCAACATAGGAAAACCTGCCTCCCGCTGAAAAGGTAATGCCATTTACCTGAAGCGCATGAGTAAGGTCAGGGGCAAGTTCCTGCGTCCTTATACCTGTATTCAAGTCTGCTTTCAGGCCTGCATCGATATCGAAAAGAATAGCGCCGTCAACTATTTGTTCATCCGGCAAAGGACTCAAATGTGTGCCCATAACAACAGACTCGATACCGACTTCTTTAGATAAGGCATCCAATATGTTAAACCAAAGCGGCAAAGGGCCAACCCATTCGACGGGGTAGAGGTTTGTCTCCATCAATCCCTTTCCCAACAGCGCCTGAGGTGACATAAACTCGGCGTTGGCATCACAAATCCGCCACCACTTTCTTGGCTGCTTGTAATACTTATAGGCCAGGTGGTCGAGCCGGTCCCCTTCCTCCACGGTATGCAGGAAATCACCGGAGACCTCAGGCAACAGCCGCAGGGTTCTGGACTCTAATGAGCGGCCGCCGGCATCGGTTGTCACTGTATCCGGCAATTTTCGATATCTCGATTTTTTTGAAAACATATTTTCTACCCCGGTATCACTACATCGGCAATGTCTGTAATATTAGCCAGATTAAGTACTGACATGACCTCTTTCATGGCTTTTGAATAGGTGTAAGGTATGTTCTTGCCTTCAATAACGGTTAGGCTGACCGATGCAGTAGCCCTTATGGGATTCAGGTCAGTGCTGAACTCCGTTTCCGTTATATTCAAGCTATTTATATTTACAGGCAGCACCTTTTTACGCCCCCAGATAAAGAGGATCATGGGAGGTTTAGCAGCGCCTGTAAAACTGAACCCGCCGGGAGATCCAAGTAAGGAATCGAGGGCCGCGCCAAGCAGGCTTTCACTTTTAGGATGCACCATCAATTCAAGTGTAGAGAGTTGAGGCGCAATACCAAACTGTTCCGTTATAATGTCTCCTTCGTTTAACTTGTCCGTGGCATCGAGACGGATTTCAAAGCTAATGGATTCTTCCTGGACAGTAACCTGTTGTTGGTCCCGAATAGCGATAAGATCATCTATATTATTGCCATCTGCATCCTTGAAGTCCCTGTGATGAAATTCACGCAAAGAAGTCTGGCCTGAGGCCATGCTTCGCTGTATTGCCTGCAATATTGCATTCCCTCCTCCACCTTCCGCAGATCCGGAAGGCGGCGGTGATGGCGCTGCTCTCGGAATATTGAAATTAAGACTGCGGTTACGGCTTAGTTCCACCGGATTAAATTGGAACACAACGAAAAGCGGTGGAATACTTAACCCATATTCCACAAAAGCGCCGCGTAAAATTTTGGGTTTGTTTTTAAATCCTCCCGGCATTATTTTCTCCTGGTTACCTTTGACTTCTAATTGTTTTGGCTTTCTATTTTTTAAATCACTTGTTAATTATCAAGAGATGATGTTTCCTTTTAGCAGGGAAGAAAAGGATCTTTCAGGATTAATGACGATATAAAGTAAAGTAATCCTTCTGCCGCTCTCTCCCGACTAAAAAAGTTTAATAAGTCTATCTCTCATTTAGCAACATGCCCTTTGGGGAACCTTTTTGCATTCCCGGACAGCCTCTGCAGGCCCAAGCCTTTTATCCCTGAAGGATTACTTTCTTCATCTCCCCTTTTTCGATACAAGGTTTGCTAAAACTATCCATGAATATTTCTCAATTTATGCCGCCAATATTTACACTCACTATAGACTAAGGCGTTTCTACATCTCTGGATTCAGAATAGGGCCCGCGCGGGCTCCCCAATGCAGGCACAACTGAATTGATTTCAGTATATTCATTCCATAAGCCCCCGACATAATCACAAATATCAGGTGGTGAGCCGGGATTATGCCAGAGGTCTTGATAAAACTGAAATCCCCTGCGGTTAGCCTGTAAATCGGCCCGTGATAACACTCCCGTCGTGGACGCGCCATAGACACCTTCATGATAATAGAAGGGTATAAAAGAGTGACCATGTATCCAGCGCTCATCCTCCGTAGTAAGCGTATTATTGAAGCCTTCCAGCCACCGGCCAAATTGCATAACAAATGCCGAAGCTGCAAGTTCCACAATTGCTGCCGGGGTAACTTCAAAACGCCCCAAGCCGAAAGGTTCCTCTTCTCTTTCAAAATCAATGGGGAGATCGGGCAGAGGGATCGGCGGTCCTGCAATGCGCCGGTAAAAGGCACGCTGTTCATCCTCCGGCATAGCCTGGATTCTCGCCTCTACACTGCGGTACAGGCGATAATATTCATAGCCTTGCTGAAAAAAATGACCCACCTTATCCGTGCCTACACAAGTCCCGCAGAGATTGATGACGGGTGCAACAAAAATTTTACCGGCAGCCCACAATGCAGATCGCGTAAAAGGATCTACAGGCCACATCAATGTGCCGGCATAACGTGATCTGCTGTAATCGATATGATTTACATGGGTCGAAGGCAATGAACCCAAGCGACGCTCTACTGCACTTATAGACCCGCCTGACGCTAATTCCTGGTACACAGCATTTACCATATGAATTCCATCTCTGCGTGATCGCACCCTCGCAGCGCCTATCCAGCTGTTAATCGTCGATGCGCTATCTTGTAACGGGGTACCGTCCGTCGGGAAACAATGCTGAGGATTATCATCAGTCTCTGCGCGTTGAATCCGCTCACTTCCTTCTGATTGCTGCAGCGTATGTGTTAACTCATGAGCAAGTAATTTTCTGCCTGCCGACGTACCCGGTGCGTACTCGCCGGCGCCAAAGGCGACATGATGCCCAAAGGTAAGAGCGCGAGCACTAATTGATTTTGCTGCATTAGCTGCCCCTTTATTGTTATGTATACGTACCCTGGAAAAATCCGCCCCAAAGCGAGGCTCAAAAAAGGAACGCTCAGACTCAGACAGAGGCTTTCCTGAACCCCTTCTCAAGTGGTTTATATTCCTTTGCGCGTCCCCGGCAACTCCCCGAGTCCGGCCGGTTGCCTCTTTAGGCTGGAGGACATCTCCCTTTTCTTTAAGCTGTCTCTGAACTAATGTGGCAGTCCCGCCAAAAACCGGCCTGCCTTGAATTTGTTCTCCTTCTTTATTTTCATTGTATGATGAGCATGCTTTGCGTTGTATCCGTGACTCGGGCATCCGCATAACCTGCTCTGCCACTCTGTCCGCTTCCTGCTCATAAACATCATTAGCGGGACCAATTTTTAGTTTCCTTTGTATTCCTTTAAATTCCTCGCCACCGGAACAAGCTGAGCAGGAACCGCCGCATGAACATTTTCTCTGGATCTTCGGCCCACTGCCCCTTGTAACTGTTTGCAAATTCCCGGCAACGGATTGCATGTAACTGTTGCCCAGGTTCCGCTGAGAGAAAGTCGTTGCACAAGCTTTTTGCATGTTAATCCCCTCATCTCCGGCATTATTTACACCCAAAACCGGTGCAGCGGTCATAGAGTGAATTCCCGTCATTTCATGACAGGAGTTATAAGCTCCACGCGAGTTGTGGCTGACGCCGGAGGCATTATTGTGATTTTTCAGATATTTTATGTTGC
The DNA here is from genome assembly GCA_029860075.1 of Deltaproteobacteria bacterium. Taxonomy (NCBI): domain Bacteria; kingdom Pseudomonadati; phylum Myxococcota; class Myxococcia; species Deltaproteobacteria bacterium. Next base: position 46,885 of record JAOUBX010000019.1, read on the forward strand.
CCTTATGCTTCTTTTCTTTTTTTATTCCTGTCATCATAGCCCCCTCCCTCATCCTGCTTTAGAGAGCGCATTACAGATATCTGAAAACTGAATTACCATCCCGTCAACAGTCCTGTTTTTTCTGTCTCAAACCTAATTAGGCTTATAAGCATTTTGATCACACCAAAGCTTTCCAATCTTTTCAAACTCTCTCTTCAAACCGTACATGATATGGTCCATGTTGATTACCCCGCCGTTTTCCGCTGCCAGAAAGGCTGAGTTAAGGACGACGTTTTTAATGTTCCCGCCGGCAATCTGGAACTGTTTTGATAAAAACTCGTAATCTATGCCATCACTTAAGGGCGCTTCTTCCGGAAAATGCGTCTCCCATATCAGCTGCCGGCTTGACGCATCGGGGAAAGGAAACTCCAGGATAAACCTGATACGCCTCGTAAAGGCATCATCCATATTTTCGCGAAGATTACTGGCAAGGATGACGATGCCCTCATATTCCTCCATCTTCTGCAAGAGGTAGCTCGTCTCAATATTGGCATACCTGTCATGAGCGTCGGATACTTCCGTGCGTTTACCAAAAAGCGCGTCCGCTTCATCAAAAAATAGAATGGCATTGCTCGTCTCTGCCTCAAAAAATATCTTCTCCAGGTTTTTTTCCGTCTCTCCAATATATTTACTGACCACACTTGAGAGATCGACTTTGTAGAGATCCAATTTCAGGTCACGGGCAATGACCTCAGCGGCCATTGTCTTGCCCGTGCCCGAAGGACCGGAAAAAAGGACGCTCAACCCTTTCCCGTATGAAAGCTTTTTCTCAAATCCCCATTCACCAAATACGCAGTATCGATGTTTAATCTGGCTGCATATCTCTTTCAGTTGTTCAATCTTGTCATGAGGAAGCACAATGTCATCCCAACCACTATGAGGTTCGATTTTTTTAGCCACTTCTCCCAGTTTTTGATTGGATTGACTGCGGCAAGCGGCATAAAGGTCAGAGAGTGTGATTCCCGCCTCACTGTTACTCATGGAATACCGATTAGCTGCGAACTCCGCTGCATCCCGTATCTGTCCCTGCGTCAGACGAAACTGGCTGCCCAGTTGTCGGGCAAACTTGAGGCCGTCATTTACGGGGAGATTTTGCAACGCTTCTTTCCACATCAATTCACGTGCAGGCACATCCGTAACGGGGAGTTTTACATCATGAAAGACCGCCTCTTTAAATATCCCTTTTGGGTTCCAGGGCTTCTCACCGGACATTAAAAGCAGCCATCCGTACTCTTCAATCATTCTCTCCATTTTTTTTAAAAAGACTTTTGCCTTACCTTCTTCTTTTAGCAAGGCATCCATATTTTTTATATAAAGGGCCGCCTGGAGAAGCAGGCATTCGCGTAATGTCAATCTCAGGACAGATTCTGCTTCCACGGTATGATTCAGGATTAACTCTGCGTCCAGGCATAAAAGGGGACAACCAAGATTTCCGCAGACTGTCAGCGCAAGCTCCTCTTTTCCAACGCCGTAAGGACCATGAAGATAGATGATCATCTTTTTTCTTTTGATATTTTGCCCTGAAAAATGGCCTTTTGTTAAGTTATGCAGTTTTGTCTTTACTTCACTATTGATATAAGAAAACGCTGTTGACCGCCCGGGAAATGATAATTTCACTAAACTGCTTAATTGCCCGTTTATGCTGTTATCCCCCAATAAATAGTTCAGAATCCGCGCATCGAGCTTTAAAAAAGACGCCAGATCACTGGAGCCGGAAGGACTCTGGGGATCATCGCATTTATGTAAAATCTCCGATTTGAATAAAAGCGCGCTCTCTGAAAAATAAGCGCGTGCCTTCCACCGGTCTGCCTCAGTTTTGCAAAGCAGGTCCAACACCAGGTCAATACTCGGTTTTTTTCTCGTAATATCATCCTGCAAATAGGCATAGAGTTTGTCATATTTACGCTGCAGTTCCGGGGCCAGACAAATGATGATTGTCTGAATTTCAAAAGATGACAATGCAAAAAAGTGCCCCAATTGAGGCAGCGTGAGAAAAAGTCCCTCTTCCCTGCTTTTGGCCACCCTGTCGCTTATCTCGCATTGAAGAAGCGCAATCTGATCATCTATCTTTTGGAGTTCAGAATGACCGCCTTCAAAAGCGCCGCTTTGATTGAGCATCCAGTCCACTTCCTGGGGAGAGATATACATCTGCCTGTCACCACAGGCCTCCTGCATAGCTTGTAAATCAAGCCGAAGCGCCCCTACCCGGCGTTTAATCATAAGATCCAGCTTACGCAGTTCATCCGACAAATGATCACTCATGTTTTCATAAGCCCCATGTTCTATCTTTTTGGCGCCCCCTTTTTTAATACTCATCATGTAACCTCGAAAAAAAAGGTTTTCCTGCTCAGATGCGATATATCTATTCGCACCTCGTAAAAACCGGGTAATAAATCAGCGGGAATAGTCACTTCGAAAGAATCACTGCCAAGATCTTCACCATCCACTATCGTTCTGTTCATAATCGACACATAAGCTTTCCAGCCGGACAAATTTTTGCCCCGACACGTAATGATTGAACCGGCAGGCCCTTGAGCGGGCGCTATCTTTTCCACTTCCGGCGGCTGGTAAGGCAATCCAACAGCAGGCACACCAATTTGTCTTGCACGTGTGGCCATTGCACGCTCGCTTTCGGACAGCATATCAAGCTGGACGACAGAAACTTCATATGCCACTGAAAGGCGAAATGGCACTGAAAAGGTACCCCATACGTTACTCAACTCTTCCAGATCGAGGGAATTAAGCATTATTTTGACCTGCTCCCTGGCGCCTTTTAATCCATCGGCAAGATAATCCTCATGAATAACGGGATTTTCGTAGAAGACACGCATGGCATCACCCAAAATTTCATGGGCCGTTGAACTTCCTGTTTGCTGGTCACTTTTTGCATAGGCCGTCATCAGGTAAAAGAGATTAAGTGACAAGGGAGGAGGAACCAGCCGCGTTGTGTCATCTCGCTTTACCTGCCAATCCATATTTTTTAACGTTTGATTTTCCTGCACTTTGTACAAAAAAAGGTTGATTCTTTTTTCCTTTCCCTTTTCATCGGGAGCAAGGATCGTCACATCAGGCGTTGATGTGACTACCATCTTTCCGGAAAGCAGGTTTCTAAGGGATTCACTAACCATCCCTATTGCTGTTGATGCGCTCATCTCTTTTTAATCCTCATCGTAGCGTCATTCGATTAAAGCGGCCCAGGTAACTCCTTTCCCAAAAAGCGCGAGGCGCCCTGCTCCTTCCCGATGGCTGCCTGACAACGACAACCTGCTCAACCACCTGACGGGACGGAACCCTTTCACTTTCATATTGCTCTCTTTCCTTATCAGCCGTTGCCTGCCTTGAGGAAACCTTGTATGCCAGATCATGTGCAGCATGGCGAAGCCGGTCAATTTTTTCAGTAGAATTTCCGCCTGAACCAACAAGCCTGTCCATCCCGGCATATTGAGAAGACCGGGGTTTTACCTTTCTGCTCAAGCCGTCATTTTCCCCTTTCACTTCAGTTGGTAAATGGCCCATTTGCTGCGCTAAATTTTGCCTGCTTGTCTTTCCTGCAATATTTCGGATTGCAATCGGACTTTCTCCATAGCTATTTTCTTTTACTCTTGCCCATTGTTTTTTTGTATCTATTTCCCCGGTTGCCCCTTCTTTTTGCAGCTTCTTTTGCATCAAGGAAGACGTTGGCCGGGCAGATGCTATTTTTTCTTTATCTTCTTCTCCAAAGACATTTTTATCAGAACCGGTTTTTACTTTCTCCAGGGGGGGAGGCGCCTCATTGCGCCTCTTCACATTTTTTTCTGATAGAATCGGCGCTTTTTCAAAAGGCTTTATTTGAGAAAAAGCTTGCCCCTTTTCTGAAAAGCCCGGAACATCGATATTAGTTCCCTCAAGAACGGCGCCTGCCTTTCCGGACTTTTTATCAGCATTGACAAAAGCCTCTTCCCGATCTGCCTCCGGAACATCATTGCGCTGCAAGATCTTATTCTTTTTATAACTTTTACGTTGACTGCCTTTATTCACACTTGAATCAGAGGGCCTTGTCTCAGGAAAGGCGGAATCACTGCCATTCTTTTTTTTTAACGGCCCGGGCAGATTAACTCTCTCCTGAAATCCGGCTATTGAGTCTTTGAATTCGGCTGCATTCTCATTAGAAAGCGCCCAATGCATTCCTTCCGCCATTTGATAAGGCGCAGAACAAAGATCATCTCTAAATGGATGATTCATATAGGTAAAGGCCGGAGGAATCGAAGTCGCTCTTAAAGCAGGGTTAACGCCGCTGCTGTCGGGAATGCCAAGTAAAGACCGTACACGCCCCCTGTAAAGAAAAGGCCTGGCGCCGTCGAGCAGGGCCGTTCTAAAATAGTTATTTGAAATTTGTCCTTTATCCGACTGCATTATTCAACCTCTCCATTTCATCAGCCAGTATCTCGATATATCCGCGCCGTTTAGCTCTTGGCATTTCCAAAATTTCACCTTCACTCCAATGATAATGGTAAGCGAGATAATGGACTTCACGATAAAGAAGGTCGCGGCTTGTCCTCAACTCGCCAAAAAAGAATTCCTGCAGATCAAACGGCGCGTCAAAATCGCGGCCGCATTCGGGGCAATTTGCCTCCATCTTTAATTCAACCCCGGGCGCAACTTCTTCCATCCGCTTTTCAATCTCCATTCTTTCCCGGGGAGAGAGCTTTTCCACCAAATCATCTCCCGGCCCCTCTACGGCGCCGATACTGCTGATACAACGTTTCAGCAATTCCGTTAAGGCTTTGCCCTCATTTTCGTAAAGGTAGGGGGAAACCTCCTCCTGATCTCCGCCATTGGGGAGACGAAACGTAATCTCCCTGCATCCATCCTCATTGTCTCCTGCAAAATCAGCCGCCCGAGAAAGGGTCATCTTGTAAAGCGGGCCCTTGTCACGAGACTCCCGGAAAGGAATGTCAGCTGTTGAAAAGTCAATGTCAACCTTTTTACCGCAATCAGGCCAGGGGCAGCGGATGGTAGCCTGGACCCTGTCTCCAAAAGTCGCCTCCCTTAACTTAAGCATGATATATTGTCTATCCGCTATAAGCAGGTCTCGCGCTACTTCAGGCGGCACGGGACTGATCTTGCCGATACGGCTCACACAACGGCTGATGATGGTGGAAACAAGCCTTGCGCTGATCATCTCTTTATTATCGGCAAGGAGTTCCTCCTCCCTGCCGCTTAAGTGACACAACGCTATCTCTCGATGGACCAAACCGCTATCGTCAATATATCCACCCGGTAAAATAAACCTTCTTTTATCCATGGGACCTTTGGCTATGACTCAGTCGGCTCGGTCACGGCAGCATCACGATCCCACCCTTCATTTTCCAGTTTGATCGTCTGGATCATTACAGCATTCCCGCTGGCATCAAGCTCAGGGAGGGCTTGATATTCTGAAACCCAGCAGCGATAAACGTTATAAGACAAAACCTTGCTTCCCTGCAGGTTAAAGACATCAATGGTAATGTCTTTACGAAAGTCTTTTAAAGACATGCCGGGATCGCCATCAGCAAAGTTATTGACCTTATTTGCCCACTCTTCAAAAGTTGTGTCATGAGTGACCCCTGCTTCCAGGGTTATGCCCTCAAAGGATGTCTTTCCCGGAAGCTTGCGGCTGGTGCTCGGATCACCGCCTTCCCGCCAGTCGGTGCTTTCCGTCGTCTTTTTTAAAGCGCTGCATTTGCTCAACCCCGCCACATATTGCCCGTCCCATTTGATTTTAAACTTGAAATTTCGATAGGGATCGAACCTGTAAGTATTTACACTAAATTGTGTCATATCAATTCTCCTTTACATCAAATATCTTATGAAGATTGTCCCGCCTTCTGGCTGATCTTGACCACAACAAACTCAGCCGGCTTCAAAGGCGCAAAACCTATCAATACGTTAACGATCCCAAGATTTATATCGTCTTGAGTCGTGGTTTCACTGTCACACTTAACAAAGAATGCCTGGGAAGGCGTTGCTCCCTGGAAAGCGCCCTGACGGAAGAGGGTCATCATAAAAGAGCCGATATTCAATCGAAGCTGGGACCATAGTTCCTCATCATTCGGCTCGAAAACGGCCCATTGAATACCGTTGTAAATGCTTACACGCAGCATAATGGCCGTACGGCGGACAGGCACATATCGCCATTCCGGATCCGTTGTCTGAGTGCGCGCCCCCCAGATAACACGGCCCGATGCGGCAAATTGCCTGATGACGTTAATATCATGTGGGGATGGATTTAATAAACCGTGCTCTACATCTGTCAGGTTAACGACAAGCCCTGTTGCTCCCGCCAGGCCTGCGCCAGTCCCGGCAGGCGCTTTCCAAACGCCGCGTTTTGCATCAGTCTTGGCATACATGCCCACCACATAACCCGAAGGCGGCACCGATATGGGTTCTGCAGAAACACCTGTTGGATCAAGCGCCAGCAACCAGGGCATATAGACGGCTCCATAACTGTTTTTAGGAGATAGATTGCTGACAAAATTCCGCGCTTCCTCCACCGTATCATCGCTCTGCGCCATATCACCGATAAAGAAGCAATCACTGAGTGAGCGATTCTCGCAATAATTCATGCCGGCGCTGACAACTGTTGACAAGCCGATTCCCGGCACGGCAATTAAACTGACATCATCAATATTATCAAGGCGCGGAAAAGCGTTAATATAATCGCTATCAGTGACAGAATCACCATCAAAACCGTCCTGAACAGAGACAACAGGGGCAACCGAATCATCATGGTCACCCACCAGATAACGCGGAATGGGGTCCGGGCCAGTGTCCGTATTTGCAAGGGGGCGTGTTACCGCGCCACCCAGTATCTCGGTTCCACCTTGCAACTTGCCTAACCTGAGGAAGCCTGTAGCATCATTACTCGAATTTGATGCCGGGGCCACATTAACTGATGAGCCGGGAATAGTTGTTCCCGAGGACAACTGCAGAACGTCCGTAGGAGTCCCATCAATATCTACAGTAACTACTGCCGCAGCAAATGAACTGAATGCTGCCGCAGCGGTGGAGTTTTTAATCTTCGTCAAACCGGGAAGACTTCCACCGTTTCCCCTGACTGCAAGATGAATTGCAGCTGCAATTTTGTTTGTCGTATCTAATGCATCAACAGTTACATCAGTAGGAGTGCCTTTAATACTAATGTTGACAACAGGGTCCGGGGCAAGATCCAGCACATCCGTTAAATTGATTTCCTGATAGCCATCTCCATCGATGTTGATACGAAATCGCCTTTGGACTCCTACCGGCTCAACAGGGGCATCTGCACCGATACTAAGTCCATTTGTGGCATGCGTATTGGCGTTGTTGACGGCAACCCTGACATAATTCGATCCGCCGGTAATATTTTCTACAAAATTTGAGATATCCGGCACCATACTCAAATTCTCGAACCGTTCGCGAGGGGCTATTTCATCACCCATATAAACTTCCATATTGAATTCATTACCTGGATCTATCGTGCCATTGGTAATCCTGATTTCAATATTATTCCCCCAGAAGCCGGGGCTGACAGCTTCTATCGTTAAACTTGCTTCTGCGGCAACGGCCCGATCATTGATGACAATGTTTGCAACCCTTGTATTTGCGCCGGAGACTCTTACGATATAACACTGACTGCCGCCGTTATTAAAAAACTGATAGACAGAATGCGCCAGATAGGAACCGGGAATAAAATCTCCATATAGATTTTGGAACTGTGTAAAATTAAATACTCTTACAGCCTCCGTAAGACTGCCTTTTTGCGCCTGCCCTATAAAAGCAGCAGTCGAGGTGCTTGCCGCAGCGATAGGCCGCACGCCGCTCGATACTTCTTCAACATAAACGCCCGGATAAGATACAACAGCCATTATAGTGTTCTCCTTTCAAAGATTAGAATCTGAGTTTTTCTTCATTCCTTAACAGGTTTCGCTTTTCCTCCCTTTGGGGGCTTTGTTTTTCCTCCCCCCTCAGGTTCCCCTTTAACTTCTTTTACAGGCGGCACCTTTTTCTTTCCCTCGGCAAGGTCAATGACGCGCCGCTTTCGCAGTTTTTCCACTTTTGCGTTACTTTTCACCTCCACATCGGGAATATCCGCCGAAATAACTCTCGGCGCAAGATGCAAGGACTGGCCGCTGTTTAAGCGTATCAGCACCGGCCTGTTAGTGAGATTCTTCAATTTTACGGGCATGGAACACCTCCTCATCATTAAAATTAGCATTACAAAAGTTTAACGAGGGACCTTTTGAGGGCTCAACGTCTAGACACTTTTTAAGGCTTTATAGATAAAAAAGCCTCTGTCACCTTTAACCCTCTTCAACTTCCCCTGTTTGATTAACTCTTCCAAAGCATGGGCCACCTTATCAACGGCACAGTCCACTCTTTCAAACTCCAGCCACCAGTTGGTAATATCTTCCAGAGCACCCCCCGTATCCTGGTTTTTTAGAAGATAAGCCAAAACTTGCTCTCCAATATCTTTTGTATTCGTCATGGAAATAACCTTTGTGTGGATTGAGGAGCTATACAGCAAATTGCAGGCCAAGGCGACACAACACTGCAACTGCCTGTTTTATTTATATATTTTGACTTTCAGCAACAATAAGCCCGAGGAGATAGTCACCGAATAATGACTCTCGGGTGAGAGCAAACCGACTATTACCGCTATCTTTAAGAAGGAATTATTATGTGACTCTTCCGTCACTACTTGGTGACGGTGGCGATTAGTACTTGAGCCGGGAGAAAAAAATACTCACGGGAAAGATTTCTATCAGCGAAACTGTTTTGGGGAGAGGTTGTGTTTCTTTAAAAGATTCCAAAGGGCTGTTCGATTTTTACCCGTGCCTTTAGCCGCATTGGCTACATCTCCTCCATGTTCTGTGAGAAGGTTGACGAGATAATCTTTTTCAAAGGCTTCAATCGCTTTTTTCTTGGCTTCATTAAAATTCCTCAGATCACACTCTGATCGCGCAGGATTGTTTAAAGGAAGCTGAACATTACTTTCAGATATTTCAGGTGAAGTTAAAGTGACAACCAGTTGCTGGACCTTATTCTCAAGCTCTCTTACGTTTCCGGGCCAGGAATAGGAACAAAAAGCATTCATTGCGCCTTTTGTCACACTTTGGGGCGCCTTGCCATATTCTCTGGCGTATTTTGCAAGAAAATGGTCAACAAGAATGGGAATGTCCCCTTTCCTTTCCCTCAAGGGAGGGATATGAAGAGTAACAATATTTAACCTGTAATAGAGGTCATCCCTGAACAGGCAATCCTTAACAAGTGACAGGAGTTCTCTGTTGGTAGCCGTAACAATTCTGATGTCTGCCCTGCAAGGTTTCGGCTCCCCCAAAGGCTTGTACTCCCTGTCCTGCAAAAGTCGGAGAAGCTTTACCTGGCTAAAAGGGCTTATCGTTCCGATCTCATCAAGGAAGAGGGTGCCGCCTTCCGCCTCGGCAACCAAACCTTTTCTCCTGAAACTTGCGTCTGTAAAAGCGCCTTTAACATGGCCAAACAATTCATTCTCAAAAATACTTTCAGGAATTGCACCGCAGTTGACCGGAACAAAGGGCTTGCCGCCCCTTGGGCTCGAATAGTGAATGGCCCTGGCAACCAATTCTTTGCCTACGCCACTTTCACCTGTAATCAGCACATTAACATCACATGACGCCACCTGGGCAATTTTTTCGAGCAGGGTCATTATCGCCCTGCTTTTGCCAAGGATCTTCTTTAAAGCAAACTTTTTCTTGAGGGACGCCTTGGCCGCCTCATGCTCTAAAAATAAATCACTCTTGACAAAATGTTTTCTGTCATTATGATCATCATTTTTATAAGCCATTTTAACCTGTCAATTATATTTTTATTCCGGGGATATAATCTTCTCAGCTGAATTAAGGAAAAGTCAAAGGAACCACTGGGACGAAGCAGCATACAAAAAACCCGCTCATCATGTCTACAGGATTTCCATGACCTTTACTGCACATGAATGACCTTTAATGGACTGCACTGCTCTTTATTAGATAATTGTGACCCTGGAAGGGATTTTTCTTATTTCAGGATAGACGAGTAATGAACATCAGGGTTTCAGGGCCATGACGATAAAGAAAGTGACTGCTTCCTGAACTCCCTGGGCGTTAATCCTGTATGACGTTTGAAAAACCTTGAAAAATAGGCCGTATCCCGTATTCCTACGGCATGAGCGATGTCTTTAATTTTCATGTCATACCTTGTGGAAAGATACTCCCTGCTTTTTTCAATCTTTGATCGATGAATATACTCCTGCAACTCTACGCCGCACTCCCTCCGAAAAAGGCGGCTCAAATAATCAGGGTTAAGGTTGAGGTATTTTGCCAGACTTTCCCTGTATAGTTCTCTATCATTATTTTCATTAATATAATCAATGGCCCTCCGGGCCGGAATACTGATCAAATCAAGCTTTTTATGGTAATTCATACCCCACAGTTCCTGTAAAACAGGATAATGACGAATGCCAAGAATCTCTTTAATTTTTGCGGTGAGCCGGCCCGCATCAAAAGGTTTTTCCAAATAGCCCTGCACGTTCAGATCAGCGCATTGCTTGGCCCAATCATGTGTGCTCTTGCCCGTCATCATGATTATCTTCACATACTTGTCTGTACTTCTTATTTTTTGAAGCACTTCCAGGCCATTCATGACCGGTATGTCAATATCAAGAAGAACCAATGAAACAGAAACGGTATTAAAAAGAGAGAATCCTTCTCTGCCGTTTGATGCAGTCAAAACATTAAACTCTTTTTCCAGCAGAAGTGATAAATTGACGAGCAATCTGCTCTCGTCTTCTATTATGAGAATGGTCGATTTGACTTTTTTCATTTCCCCCCCCAAAAAGTCCCGAAATAATGATGGCGTCCCGCTTAATAAAACAACTGTACACTTTCTATACTGCTTATACCATAAATATAAAAACCTGTCGCGACATATTTTGCTTTTCATATTTTTTTTTGAGCGGGAGCAAAAGAGGGAGGATAAAAAAGCGGGTTACCGCGCTACCTGGAAAAGTTTACGACCCTTCCCGTAAGCGCCACATTGGCCATGAGGTCACCGGCGGCACACCTGTACTTGCGGGCGCTGACAAGGCGCTTGTGCTTTGTAATAGACCTGATATCGACAACACCGTCGGCGCCCATTCTTTGCGCCCTTTTCTGGAGAGAAATAATGGCCGAAAGGAAAGCGATTCTGCATGCCTCTTCATCTGATTTATTAAGGGCATTGGTGCGCTTGTTCGATTCAAAAACGCCCAGATCTTTTTTTACAGCGGGATAACGTTGACCCGCCATATAAAAAGGGATGTCGAGGAGTTTCTCTTTTCCCCGGACGCTCTTTACGGCTTCACTGACAGGGAGGTCATGGAATGTATTACGGGCAACGGCTGAAGAAGAAAAAACAATAAGACTTGCAACAATAAACAGAAAAATACCTCTCCTCATGATATTTACCTTTCATTATGCCATTTCAAATGATTAATCCTGAAAAGCGCTGTTCGCTGTGGAATCAAAAGGCGGCGCTGCAAACCATAATCCCCTTGCCCTTTCCCGGCAAATATTTTTCCTTGCGCCTCTCCTTGCTTATACCTGACATATTGCCTGATTTTTGAGAAGCAATTACATAGAATAAATTCAGATGATATAACTGTACTGGAATTCAGAAATTGCTTTTTTAAGATCTTCGTGGGGCAATATAAATTTTACAGCCATGCCGAACTCATGTTCAGCTTCTTCTTTATTTTTGGACCTGCTGTTTTCCAGAACCGCTTCCTGCTCTTTTTCTATCCTCACCACCTCACACTGCACGTCAATAATTCCCGAAACATTGGGCAGGCTGAACCTTGCATCAATCCGGGTCCCGACAGGAACATTTACACGGCTTTTAATGAGCAAACCGTCTTCTGCAATGTTGATGATAAATGCCGAATGACCCTGCTCTTCATAGTTAAAATAGATGGAAGAGGAAAGGGGGATTCTTACATTTGTCCTGAAGTGGTCCCCCAGGTATTGTTTAAGCTTCTCAATCAGACTGACCACCTGTATCGGTTTGGTTAAAAAATCATCACAGCCCGCAAAAAAGCACCGCCTCTTATCTTCTGTTTTTTCACTGACGGAAAGCATTATTATAACGGTATCACTTATTTCAGGATCGGCTTTGACGATTGAACAACACTCATCACCATCCATATCACGCATGAAGAGGTCCATTAGCACAAGCGAAGGCCTTTCTCTCCTTATCATTTCGAGCGCTTCCCTGCCGCCGCCTGCTTCCAGGATAGTACAGGCAATTCGCTTTCCGAGAAAAGATTTTTCTCTCTCCCGGTAAAGTTTGTCGTCATCTACCAGCAAGATCTTTTCATGAGTCTTATTCATAAAGGCCTCTACATACCAGGTATTTTGTTAATCCTTTAAAGCCATCCCTCTATCAGGGGCGCCTTTATTATAATCATCAAGTGAAATACTGCAATAAGGGCAAAAATGCCAGTTCTCATCAAGGTGTTTCTTACAGGAGGGGCATTCATTTGCCATCTTTACCCCGCAGTGAGGACATCGGAGAAAGTCAGCATCAACTTTCTTTCCACAGGCGCGGCATAAAGAGGCCGTCGGATCTTTTCGATGAACGATCCTTTTGATCTCTTCAAGCGTCGTCAGTCCCTGAAGAACTTTTTTCACGGCGTCATCCCAAAGCGGCGACATACCCGCTTTTCTTGCCGCCCCATACATCATCTCTTCGTTGCTTTCCAAAGAAATGAGTTCTCTCATATGCTTGTCTATCACCAGGATTTCAAATATTGCAATTCGTCCATAATAGCCGCTGTCATGGCACTTTCTACAGCCTTTCCCTTGATACAAGGGCCTTACCTTGCCCTCTTCCTGCCTTATGCCGAGAAACTGCGCCTCTTCAACAGTCGGTTTGCGCGGCTCCCGGCATTCGGAACAGACCATTCTTACAAGGCGCTGCGAGACGACAGCTGAAAGAGAAGAAGACGCAAGATAGGAGGGAATGCCCATATCAATCAACCTTGTAACAGTTGACACAGCATCATTCGTATGAAGCGTGCTGAAAACAAGGTGACCTGTTATGGATGCTCTCATCGCAATTTCAGCCGTCTCGTTATCTCTCATTTCTCCCACCATGATAACATCCGGATCCTGCCTGAGTACGGAACGCAGGCCACCGGCAAATGAAAAACCCCCTTTTTCATTAACCTGAACCTGGCTTATCGATTCAAGTTCATATTCGATGGGATCTTCAAGAGTCACAATATTTATCTGATCTGACTGGATATGATGCAAGAAGGTATAGAGCGTCGTACTCTTGCCGCTGCCTGTGGGCCCGGTCACCAGAACAAGCCCCTGGGACTGCTCAATAATGCCCTTTATCCTTCCATAATCCCCGGCAGTTAATCCTATTTCAGCCATGGGCTTTATTGAATATTGGCTATTTAAGAGCCTGATTTCCGCTTTTTCACCAAACCGTGTAGGAAGAGTGGATATTCTTAAATCAACTTCCGTACCCGTCGTCCTTACCCTGATACGGCCATCCTGGGGATTTCTTTTTTCCGAAATATCGAGGTCGGCCATGATTTTCAGTCTTGACACAATGGAAGCCTGGGTCCAGCGGGGCAGTTCGACAACCGTAGATAAAACACCGTCAACACGCTCTCTTACAGTAAAACGGGTTTTATGGGGCTCCAAGTGAACGTCACTGGCCCTTCTCTCTATTGCATTGGTAATAATACTGTTTACCGTCTTGACAATGGGGGGCGCCGTTCCCTTTTTTTTCAACTCGGCCACATCTTTCGTCGTTTCACCGGTACTCATGACTTCAATATAGGTTGGATCACCAAGACCGACAAGAATATTATCAAGGGAGCCTTCCATATCGTAATACTTCTCAATAGCGTTTTTAATATCAGAAGCGGTAGCAACGGCAGGCTCCACTTTAAGGCCGCTTTTGAACCTCACGTCATCAATCCCGGAAAAACTCAAAGGATCTGCAATAGCAAAGTGAAGCGTCGTGCTTGTTACCTTGAAAGGAAAGATCATGTTCTGTCTGGCCAGGGATTCATCAAGAACATTAACGGCTTCAGGATCGATCTCCTCGCTGCCAAGATCGATAAAAGGAAAACCTAACTGTTTTGACAGGGCAATGGCAATATCCCGCTCGCTGGAAAAACCGAGTTCAACGACCAGCTCGCCAAGCCTCTTTTTGTGGGTTTTCTTTATCTCCAGGATGTGCTGAAACTGCTCCCGCGAAATAAGCTTTTCTTCAAGTAATATTTCACCCAGCTTCTTCATAAAACAGCCTTATGAGGTAAAAATAACTTTTAAAAATATTATACCCTAATAAAAGTAGTAGCAGATAGATGAAGCTGAGTCAAACCTCTCAAAAGAGGAGGCAGGTGGAGGAAGCGCTTTAATCTGTAGACGAAATCACCTTATTCCCTGTATAATATGCAGTTCTTATGCGTGAAGTCGATGTCATTATAGTAGGGTCGGGGCTTGCCGGGTCTGCCGCTGCCAAACGGCTTGTCGATGCCGGAATGGAGACGCTCGTACTTGAACGAAGCACTCTGCCCCGTCACAAAACATGCAGCGGCATCCTCTCACCGAGGGGGCACCGCTTTCTCCTTGAAAACTTTGGCCCCCTGCCGAGGAAGATACTCCATGAGCCGACCTACTGCAAGGGGGTAACCTTTCACTTCCCTTCCATGGTCTCTTTTCCCATGGATTTCTTCGGAGGCACCACACCCCACCTGCACAGGAAATATTCCGACTACTGGGCAATCAAGCGGAGCGGAGCGGAGATAAAAGAGCGAACCGCCTTTACAGGGCTTGACGACAAGGGAGATCATGTTATCGTCCATGCCAAAGAGAAGGACGGCGGTAAAATAACTCTCAAGGCAAAGCAAGTCATCGGAGCCGACGGTCCCATATCGCATGTGATCCGTTCCATTTATCCCGACTACCCCAAACGGATACCCTGGTTCTTTGTGGGCCAGAAATTCCACGATATCATCGAGTGCGCTCTCGATGAAGAGTATTTTCATTTCTGGTTTCATCCTGATCTCGGACACTACACCTGGAGCCATGCCAGGGACAAGAGGCAAATTGTAGGCGTCGGATTTAAAGTAGGCGACAATTTTGACGTCAAACAGGCCAATGTAGTCAGCTATCTGAAAGAAAAACACGGAACAAAACTAAAAGAGGCGGCCCATGCCGATGGAACGGCGGAAAACTTCGGCCCCTCCCTTATCAACACCTACGTCTTCGGTAAAGGAAACGTCCTCATCACCGGACAGGCAGCCGGCTTCCTCAATATGATCGGCGAAGGAATGAGCTGCGCCCTTCATTCGGGAGCCATAGCGGGCGAATCCATCATCGAGGCAAGGGCAGCCAACAAAGACATGCAGGAGACTTATCGCGCAATGATCGCCTCTGAAGTAAGGCGCACTTCCGACCAGTGGAATCCCTTTAAAATTGCCACAGACAAACCTCACGAAGCCGACTTCCCCGAGGCGCTTATGAAACTGAGCCTTTCCGACCGCGCAAAGGTAATGAAAGACATATGGAACTTCCTCGTTCTTTACAAGGAATTCAAATGGGGCAGGCAGATCCTTTCTGCCGGCATTGACAGACTCTTTAAAGGGGCCTATTCGAGAAAAAAGTGGCTTTAAACAGCATCACGCCTCCCTCTTTCACCGCCTGCCCACGACACGCGCCACAAGACTCAGGGCATAAAGGGGTTAGGGAAAGTTGCAAAAAGCCTGAATTAATAATCTTGATCAGACAGGTTCTCTATCCTTTACGCCCTCAATTCCTTCATTATATTGACCTCCCTTTAAGGCTCTGATAATCTTATTAAATAGTGTCCATCAAGAAACTATAATAAATCAAACTATGTTTTCAATTCGGAAAGGAGGGATTTTTTGCAAGGTCAAGGAAATCAAGGGTTTCGCCGAGTCGTACTGCTGTACGTCGCACAAGCA